>CAZTFX010000009.1:0-46414 GCA_964613095.1 uncultured Muribaculaceae bacterium
CACAATGAATAACCTTGGCGGAAATAAACCTCCAAAGTATCCGATTTCTCTTGAGAACTTACTGATATTACGCTACACAAGAAAACAATTAGAACCCAAAATCTAAACCCATTCATCTTATTCAAAACATTTATTCAATCAAAAATCGAATAATTTCAATATCCCGCAAAACCTAAAGATTTAATATAAACGTTAGTTTTTTAAAATTATAAACGTTTAAGTTTTCAGGGAAAAGTCGTTGTTATTTATCCATTCATTGGCAAAAGTACGAAAAAAGTCTAATTTACCCCCCCCCGACAGTTAAACTATGTTAACTGTCGGGGGATGCATTCTGCGCAAGTAATCAATTGCGAAGGGCATTTCACAATTGATTTTTACTTGCGAATGCAACACTATAATAAATAATGAGGAAAAGCTTTTCTTTTTTGTCACAAAAAAAACGATTACATGAAGTTTTTTGGTAAAAAAACATAATAAAATTCATGAATGAGCAGAAAATATGTAATTTTGGCACTTTATTTGTTATAGTATATTTCAGTTTGGTTTTTTATAGCATAAAGTATTGTTTTTTTCTATAATAAGCCATTCAATCATCTATTGATAGAGAATATATATTTATGATAAACTTCAATGATTTTGACATGACCGACGGAGGACCAACTCGTATTATGCCGATTTTTGCCGAAATAAAGGGAGAATTAGGTAATGAAGAAGCAATACAAAGCCTGGATGGACAAGATATTCCAATTCTTGCACTCAGAAACATGGTATTGTTTCCCGGAGTAACTCTACCTATTGCTGTAGGTAGAAAGAAATCTATGAATCTTATAAATGAGATACAACAATCAAATAAGCCAATAGGTGTTGTGTGTCAACAAAACAGTAAAATAGAAGATCCTGCACATAAAGATTTATATGAAGTGGGAGTAGTTGCCGATGTTGTTAAGGTTCTGGAACTTGGTGACGGTTCCACCAACGTTATTCTTCAAGGACACGCACCATTTCATTTGGACGAAATAACAGAGACTTCCCCTTATTTGCGAGGTAAGATTTCATTACTTGAGGAAGTTTTCCCTATTGAGAATGACAAGGAATTTGACATAATCACCATGTCACTAAAGGAATTAACAATCAATATACTGCGAAACCTCACTGAAGGAGGCAATGAAATGGCTTTTGCTATCAAGAATATTGATAACCCTATGTATCTTATCAATTTTCTTGCTACAAATATCCCATTTGATCCGGCAGAAAAACAAAAACTTCTTCAAGAGCCGTCAATTAAAGAAAGAGCATATAAATTATACTCTATTTTATCACGTGAGGCACAATTACTTGAATTGAAAGCCGACATTCAATCAAAAACACGTGAAGATTTATCACAACAGCAACGTGAACATTTCTTGCAACAGCAAATTCGTACCATCCAAGACGAATTGGGAGCAACAGATGACGAAATTGCAGAACTTGAAACACGTGCAAAGAAAAAGAAATGGAGCAAAGAAACGGCAAAAGCTTTTGCTAAAGAATTAAAGAAACTTGAACGCATTAATCCTCAATCACCCGATTATAACGTTCAATATAGTTACCTTGACACACTCTTGACTCTTCCTTGGAATGTGTTCACAACCGACAAATTCAATCTAAAGACTGTAGAAAACAAATTAAATCATGATCACTACGGTCTGGATAAAGTAAAAGACCGTATTTTAGAACATTTATCAGTTCTAAAATTGCGTGGTGACATGAAGTCTCCTATTATATGTTTGTATGGACCTCCGGGAGTAGGAAAAACATCACTTGGTAAATCGGTTGCCGACGCTTTAGGCAGAAAGTATGCCAGAGTGTCACTAGGAGGACTACATGATGAAGCCGAAATACGCGGTCATCGTCGCACCTACATAGGAGCTATGCCGGGTCGTATTATTGAAGCACTAAGAAAATGTGAAAGTTCCAATCCTGTCTTCGTTCTTGACGAAATAGACAAAATAGGAAAAGATTTCAAGGGTGATCCCTCTTCGGCTCTTCTTGAGGTTTTAGACCCAGAACAAAACAGTCATTTCCATGATAACTATATCGACATGGATTATGACTTATCAAAAATACTGTTTATTGCAACAGCCAATTCACTACAAGGTTTATCTCAACCACTTCTTGACCGTATGGAAATCATTGAAATAACTGGTTACATAATGGAAGAAAAAGTGGAAATTGCCAAGAAACACCTTATCCCGAAACAATTGAACGAAAACGGATTCAATGCCAAGGAAATAGATTTTAATAAAACCGCTATTACCAAAATCATTGAATCTTATACAAGAGAATCGGGTGTGCGCGAATTGGACAAGAAAATAGCAAAAGTGCTTCGCCGCATTGCTCGATTAAAAGCATCGGAAGCTGAGTTCCCAAAGACAATAACTGTAAATAATCTAAAGGATTTCTTAGGCACAGAAGAATATACCAAGGATCATTATGAAGGCAATGAATTTGCCGGAGTGGTGACCGGATTGGCTTGGACTGCGGTAGGAGGAGAAATTTTATTTGTTGAATCGTCACTATCAAAAGGTAAAGGTGAAAAACTTACCCTAACAGGAAATTTAGGTGACGTAATGAAAGAATCGGCAGTAATTGCTATGCAATATTTGAAGTCACATAGCAGTCTATTCGGTATTGATTATGAATTATTTGATAAATATAATGTACATATTCATGTGCCAGAAGGCGCTATACCGAAGGATGGTCCATCTGCCGGTGTTACTATGGTAACTTCTCTTGCGTCCTCTTTCACTCAACGAAAGGTTCGCAAAAATCTGGCAATGACAGGAGAAATAACATTACGCGGAAAAGTCCTTCCTGTAGGAGGTATAAAGGAGAAAATTTTAGCTGCAAAACGTGCCGGAATTTCCGATATCATTTTATGTCATGAAAATAAAAAAGACATAGACGAGATAAAGGAAATATATTTGAAAGGACTTACATTCCACTATGTAAAAACGATAAAAGATGTTATTGATTTTGCCTTGCTACCGGAAAAAGTAGATAACGCATTAGAACTTTAATCATCATCACTTTTCATTATAAGGTAATGATAAAAGCCGGAAATCAATGACTTCCGGCTTTTATCATATTATATGATTATTATTATCGACCGCTATTTACGATTCTGTCTTTTATTGATTGATTAAAGACTTTTTGTTCAAGTAAACTCTCTAACGTTAAATGCATTCTATATCTCCAATAATGGAACGGATTAGCAGGCACATTAATTTGTTCTTCCTGTGGATTCTCACGACGCAAATCACCACTCACTGACAACCAGTCTTGCAACGGCAATATCGTTAAAATTGCAGGAGAATTTAAGTGGTCACATACAATCTTATCACAAATCCAAGGTTCTGCAAATTGAGGAGCCTCACCCCATTGTTGCAATACATTATTATAGAAATGTTGAGTTTTTTCACGATCTTCTTCCCACCATGCTCTAATTCCACTCATATCGTGTGTTGAAGTAGTACAAACACATAAATATGGATAGGTATAAGGGTTTCCGAATTCTTGTTTTGGATCCTTTGGCATACGCTGGATTTCCAATGACAAGATTTTTTCGCCCGACATAACCGATGCCACACAATCTGGAATCATACCAAGATCTTCACCACATACAAGCATATCGGTAGCATTAATCAACGGAGGAAGTTTCCACATTGCTTTTCCATACCAGAAATCATTGTGGCGATGATAGAAGAAATCATTGTACAAACGATCATAACACCAACGTTCATAATCGGTCAATGAACGGTACCCATAAGTGAATTGAGCCGAGATACGTGGATGATAATGCCCCTTTTGCTCAGCGTCTTCAATAAACAAGACATCATCAATCAAGCCATAAAGAGCATTCTTCAATTTTTCATTTTTGTCATTCTCCGGCTGGTTTGCGAAATAGGTTTCGACCTTACGTTGCGTATCAACAAAATCTTTCAGTTTATAACGTCCGTCATTCAATTGATACATAAATAAAGACTTAGCCTCTTCGGTATATTCACCAAAGAAATCAGCCAAGAAATAATCTCTTATGTATGGTTTTGTTTGTACTTCAGGATTTATCCAGAAATCATAACTATTGCGCAATTCATCGGCACTAAAAGGCATTGCAGGATTAAATGTACCAAGCAAACCATGTACAGCATCCATAGGAATCTGCCATATTCGGAAAAATCCAAGTATATGGTCAATACGATAAGCATCGAAATATTCAGCCATCTTACGGAAACGATTCTTCCACCAAGTGAAACCGTCTTTGCTCATTTCTTCCCAATTATAAGTAGGGAATCCCCAATTTTGCCCTAAAACAGAGAAATCGTCCGGTGGAGCTCCCGCTTGACAATCCATATAGAACAGATGTGGATACATCCATGCGTCAACACTGGCACGTGCTATACCAATAGGGATATCTCCTTTTAAAACCACCCCATTTTCATGAGCATAGTTACGAACCTCTCTTAATTGTTTATCAAGATGATATTGCAAGAAATATGTAAAATTAATTTCTTTTTCATTTTCTGCACACACCTTTTCAACAACAGCTTCGCGATACTCAGCATATTCACCCCAATTCTCAAATTCAGGAGTATTATACTTGTCACGAAGTACACAGAATGCGGCATAGGGTTTCAACCAATATGCGTTATTCTTCATAAATGTTCGGAATGCAGCCGTTTTTATGGTTTTTGCGCCACATTCTTCAAAGATATCACGTAAATATGCAAGTTTTTCATTGTTAACCCGTTCATAATCTACTGTATCCAAAGAATTTAATTCTTTCGCCACAATTTTATAATGAGCCAACTTTGTCTCATCGCTTAAAGTACCAACTTTTTCAGGACGAAGATACATTGGATGTAATGCAAATGTTGAATTGGCTTTATAAGGATAAGAATCAACCCATGTATGTGTCATGGTAGTGTCATTAATTGGCAGAAGTTGAATTATCCTCTGACCTGTTTCTTTGACCCAATCAACGACTTTACACAAATCATAGAAATCACCTACCCCAAAATCTTCTTCACTTCTCAAAGAAAATACAGGAATAGCTGTACCTGCACCTTTCCATGCCGGTTGAGGATCATTGAAATGAAGTCCGGCAATAGAAACAACACCACTTTCAGGCACATTTACTATAAATTGGCGATTATCGGTATATTCCCATGCAACAACATCTTTTTTAGCTCCTTTTTTCAATATTAAAAATTTATAATTGAAAGGATTCTTTACAATGTCCTTATCCAAAACAATTTCCCATTCCGGAAAATTATAGCTATTTAATGGTAATGCTTTTTTAGGATTCCAATTACCCAACCCTTCACAATCACCTGATATAGCAAGCACTTCATCACCTTTCACAACCGGAGCAAACACACGCATTATGACAGAACCGGCAGTTGGTCGTTGCGGCTGTTTATCTTTTTTACGAGAAAAAATACCTTCAGTAAAAGCAGAAGAAAAGAATGCCTTATTTTCGGGTTGATCACACCACTTATCAAAAAGTTCATAGGTTTGAACATCTTTACCCAGGACTAACTCATGATGTTTTCCCCATTCATAACGATGATTACCATTGCCGTCTTTCACGAAATAAGTATAACAAATATCGGCTGAATCATTAGGTACATTAATAGCCAAAGACCATTGTCCATCGGGTTTCGGCTCCATCTTGACAGCATTAGATACATTACTGTCACCCAATTCCTTACAATTACCAACAACATATAGAGACTCACCCCATTGCGTTCTGTAATTGATATTAAATATAATTTTCATTTAAAATGTTTTAAGTATTGAATACTATAGGTTATTTATTTGTGGCTAAATTAATAATTTATTGGAAATAAATAAAATAAAAGGCGGAATAAAATAATTATTCCGCCTAAAAATATCAATGGATATTTTTATTATCCGCATTTAGATGTTCCACAAGAAGTACAAATCAAACACCCTTCTTGATATATTAATGTTTCCTGCCCACAATTTGGACAAGTCTGTCCATTAGCTTTCATACCGTTAGGAAGATACTTCTTTAAAGCACGTTCAACACCCATTTTCCACGTATTGATAGATTGATTATCAAGTTCAAGACCTCCAACCAACTTTAATACCTGATCAATAGGCATACCATATCTTAACACTCCTGAAATAAGTTTTGCATAATTCCAGAATTCCGGATTAAACTTATCAGAAAGCCCTTCGATTGTAGTTTTATAGCCTCGTTTATTTATAAACTGAAAGTCATAACGCTTATTGCCTTGCTCATCAATAGCTTTTATTATCTTACCCTTATTAACTGATTTTGGGCAGAAAATACCTTCTTCATCATCGGCAAGACCTGTAAAAATTTCATAGGGACGTCCATCGATCAGACCAACAAATGCAATCCATTTCTCTTTATTATTTTGGAAACGAACCACATCAGCTTCAAGTTCTATAGGACGTTTCAATATATATTCTTCATTTGCTATATAATGACTACATTTTGGTTCTTCCTTTTTCGTTGATACAAGAACTCCGGCTCTTGAACCATCACGATAAACGGTACATCCTTTACAACCCGATTTCCAAGCCTCAACATACAAATCGTTTACCAAACTTTCTGAAACGTCGGAAGGCAAATTGATTGTAACACTGATTGAGTGATCTACCCATTTCTGTACACTACCTTGCATTCTTACTTTTGCCAACCAATCAACATCATTGGATGTCGCTTTATAATATGGAGATTGTTTTAATATTTCATCAAGTTCTTCCTGCGAATAATCCGACTTTACTTCAATACCGTTGACTTTCATCCAAGTTGTAAATTTCGGATGATATACGATATACTCCTCAAAACTGTCACCAGACTCATCTGTAAAATCTACACGTACGTCAGGATCATTGGGATTAATTTTGCGTCGACGCTTATATACCGGTAAAAATACTGGTTCTATGCCTGATGTTGTTTGAGTCATAAGACTCGTTGTTCCCGTAGGAGCAATTGTCAAACAAGCAATATTACGTCGACCATATTTAAGCATATCTTCATATAACTCAGGAGCAGCCTCCTTTATTCTATTAATGAAAGGATTTGATTTTTCTCTTTCAGCATCAAATATTTCAAAAGCACCACGTTCCTTTGCCAATTCAACAGAAGAACCGTATGCCGCAATTGCAAGAGTTTTATGAATGTTTACAGAAAATGCTGTTGCTTCATCTGTTCCATAAGTCAATCCCATTGCTGCTATCATATCACCTTCGGCTGTAGTTCCTACTCCGGTACGACGTCCTTTGAGTGTTTTAGCACGAATCTTTTCCCAAAGATGAAGTTCCGTCTTCTTAACTTCAGATGTCTCAGGGTCACTACTAATTTTCGCAATAATCTTATCAATCTTTTCCATCTCAAGATCAATAATATCATCCATAATTCTTTGAGCAGCCGTTACATGAGCTTTGAATAAAGCATAATCAAAATAAGCATCCTTAGTGAACGGATTCACTACATATGAATATAGATTAATTGCCAATAACCGACAACTATCATACGGACATAATGGTATTTCTCCGCATGGATTTGTTGAAATTGTTTTAAAACCTAAGTCAGCATAACAATCAGGTACTGATTCACGAATAATTGTATCCCAAAACAAGACTCCCGGCTCAGCACTTTTCCATGCATTATGTATAATTTTACCCCATATAGCCGAAGCTTCTACTTCTTTCTTATATAATGGTTCATTTGAATCAATCGGATATTTTTGCTCATAAGACTTACCATTAATGGCAGCATTCATGAAATCATCATCAATTCTCACCGACACATTTGCTCCTGTTATTTTACCCTCAGTCATCTTAGCATCAATGAAAGCCTCTGAATCAGGATGTTTAATACTTACACTCAACATCAATGCACCACGACGACCATCTTGTGCAACTTCACGGGTAGAATTGGAGTAGCGCTCCATAAATGGAACTAGCCCCGTTGATGTTAATGCCGAATTCTTTACAGGTGAACCTTTGGGACGAATATGAGATAAATCATGCCCTACTCCACCTCGACGTTTCATCAACTGTACCTGCTCTTCGTCAATCTTAATGATACCTCCATACGAATCGGGAGTTCCATCTAAACCTATAACAAAACAATTCGATAAGGATCCTACTTGAAACTCATTACCTATTCCAGACATAGGGCTTCCCTGAGGCACTATATATTTAAACTTTTTTATTAGGTCATATATCGCCTCTTCCGACATTGGATTCTGATATTTCCTTTCAATTCTTGCAATCTCACGAGCAATACGAAGATGCATATCATCAGGAGTTAGTTCATAGAGATTCCCATAAGAATCTTTCAACGCATATTTACTTGCCCATACTCTTGCAGCAAGTTCATCACCATCAAAATATTTTAATGTAGCCTCATAGGCTTGTTCATAAGTAAATGTTTGATTTTCCATTAGGTTGTTATATGGTTTTCTTCGTTATTTTTCAATACCGCAAATATAGCTATTATACAACTATTTGTACAACTATTTTCTCCAATAAAATTAAAAAGTTTTCAACAAGCAAAATTCGCAACCTGAAAATCAATCATTTAGCACATCAACACATAGAAAAAGTTTTCCAAAACTTAATATACACAACAAGTTTAAGTTGATAATATAGTATAAACACACTTACAACAAAAAAAACGAATTTAAGTTTTATACCTTAAATTCGTTTTCTATTTTTTCAATATCTTCTTGTAATGTTTTTTCTATTGATAATCGTTCCTCAATCGTTTTACAAGCATGTAATACTGTAGCATGGTTTCGAGAAAGCCTTGTACCTATATTAGTTGATGACAATTGAGTTAATTTTTTAGCAAGATACATCACTATTTGACGTGCATCCGATATTTCTCTCTTTCTTGATTTACCATATATAAGTTCTGTATCTATATTATAATGCTCACACACTTTCTCTGCAATAATTTCAAATGTAACTTGTGCTTTAGAAACCTTGACAGCGTTAGATATCACTGTTTTAGCCAAATCTAATGTAATTTCTTGATTTAACATGGTTGCATGAGCAAGAAGTGACACTATTACGCCCTCTAATTCTCTTACACTATCCGTTACATTATTTGCAATAAAATCAAGAATATCATTGGATATCGTCAATCCATCTTGATCGGCTTTCATCGTAAGTACATCACGACGTAATGAATAGTCCGGTTTAGCAAGCTCTGCAGTCATCCCCCATTTAAAACGGGATATCAAACGTGGAACCATTCCATCCATGTCAACCGGTCTAGTATCACTTGATAAAATCAATTGTTTTTGATTTTGATGTAAATGATTAAAAATATGATAGAATGTATTCTGTGTCGCCGCTTTTCCTACAAATTCTTGAATATCATCTAATATCAAAGTATCGATACTTTGATAAAAATTAATAAAATCATTTACCTTATTATTTCTTACAGCTGTTGTATATTGACTTTCAAAAACACGAGCTGTTACATAAAGAACGCGACTATGTGGTACAGTTTCTTTCATCTTAATTCCAATAGCTTGAATCAAGTGAGTTTTTCCTACACCTGTAGGTCCAAATATAAATAAAGGATTAAATGTTTTACATTTGGGATTAGTCGCAATTGCTTCACCAATACTTACTGCTAGTTTATTGCTCATGCTTCCACAATAGTTTTCAAAAGTATATTTCGGATTTAACTGAGAATCAATATCTCCATATTCTACCTTATCAAACGGATTATGTACTTTAGTTATTGATTTATCTATAGGATTATCAACTATTGGGCTGTGTGTCCCCCCTTTAACAGTCACATTAGAGTCATTGTAATATAGTTTTATACCATCACCATAAACATGACGCAATGTGGCTTTCACAAGATTCAAATAAGATCCCTCAAGTCGTTCAACAAAGAATTGTGAAGGAACATTCAAGACAAGACGATTGTCTTCATAACTATATACAGAAATAGGCTTGAACCAAGCATTATATTGCTCTTCATTCAAGTTATCTTTCAATATAGAAAGACATTTATTCCATAATATATTTTTATCTTGTATATCCATTTCTGTTTATAGCTTTTAGCTATTTTCGATTACAAAATTTGCCAAAAATATTTAGAAAAAAAAACGGCTATAAATTTGTTTTTTACAATTAAATCGCAACATTATGATTTACTGACAATTACACCAAACTTTCAAATTATTCACACTTGTTAATCATATATTTTTTTATTAACCTATAAATCAGGTGTTTTATATATTAAACATATAACTTTCAAAAGTAAAATTCACATTATCTGATTAACACTTCATCTTCAAACATAAATAAAATGTAGGTTTCTATAAAAACCCACATTTTTATTTTGTTTATAACAATTCTAAATAACGATTCTATATTGCAAAATTTAAAATTAAAATACCTTTACATTTATATATCTTTTAGGATTCGCCTTTATGTCCTTAAACAAAGAATCAAGACTTAGAATCGTTTGGTCTAAATGATTGTAGAGATTCTTATTATTTATCATAAGTCCCAAACTAGACTCATTACTATTAAGTTTTTCTGTCAATAATTTCAAATTAGCCATTGTGACATTTATACTATTCATTGTAGAATCCAATGGCACTGCGTTTAATTCATTTGTCATATCGGTAAGATTAGCCGATATTGATTTTAAATCGGTTGTAATACCACTAGCATTATTCATTATTGTTGGAACATTCTGTGCCATTGCACGATTTAATTGTTCCGTCATATTATCTAAATTAGCAGAAATTTTATTTAAACGAGTTACCGACTCATTTAAAGCAGGATTAGCCAAAATAGTATTTATACTTGTTAGAATACTATCAACCTTGGGTAACATTGATGCCAATGATGGCATAAGTTCCTTTGATACATTATCCATTAATCCAGCCTGAACTTTTCCCGGAATTTCATCTCCCACCTTGTAAAATTGAGATTCTTTCCCCAAATTTAAAGCCACAGTTGAGGTTCCCAACATATCTGTTACAATCATAGCTTCCGAACCAATAGGTAACTTCAATTGTTTATCCAAACTCAACTCAACTATAATATTTCCATTATCTTGATAATCATAAGCCACATTGCTTACTAGACCTACCTGAAAACCATTAATAGTAACCGGTGCTGATACATTAAGACCATTTACTTGAGCAAAACTTACTTTATAAAAATTAGATGGAGTAAACAAATTAACACCTTTCAAGTAATTAATCCCCCAATACAGCAAGCCTATACTTATCAATACCGCTACTGCAATTAAAACTTCTTTTGAAAAAAATTTCTTCATTCTTATTTATAATTTTATTATTTATCTATATTAATTATTTAATACGCTTGTTATTATTAAATATAACAATAAATGCACCTTTAAATTTCTTTTTTACCTGCTTCAACAATTTTTGTGCCTCTTCTTGAGTAGAAACGGCACCATATGTGTATTTATACAAGCCATTTTCATTATACATATCTACAGGATAAAGACCTTTCATACGAGAATCTTTTGTACTTATATTCTCAACGCTTGTCATAAATTGAACTTTATATATCAACTTTTCCTGTTCCACAATTTGGTTGACTACATTATCTACAATATTTTCTTCATGATTATCTTTCACAAATATTTCATTTCCTTTATATTTATTATCTCCTGAAACTGCAGCAATTTTACTGTCAACAGACATTTTATAATCATAAAAAGCATTATATAAAGCCTTTGCCATTTTTTTCTGACCTGATTCAGATCCCAAAAATTTCTCTTGTGTAGGATTACAGATAAAATCCAACTCTACAAGTACGGCAGGCATTCCGGTACGAGCCAAGACCAAGAAACCAGCCTGTCTCACTCCCCTATCGGCACGTCCAGCCGTAGAAATGAGCTCTTGTTGAATCCTTGACGCAAAATCCACACTTTGCTCCATATGAACATTTTGGCTTATTTCAAATATTATATATGATTCTGTAGAATTTGGATCAAATCCTTGATAAGTTACAACATAATCTTTTTCTAATGCAATTACTGAATTTTCTCGCATTGCCACTTCAAGATTATCATCCGATTTATGTAATCCTAAAGTATAAGTAGAAACCCCTTTAATAGTTTTACGTTTCTTATTTTTCTTATCTATTGAATTACAATGTATTGAGATAAATAGATTTCCTCTTGATTTATTAGCAATCTGTGCACGTTCTTGCAATGTTAAATACTTATCATTTGTTCTAGTAAAAATGACTTTTACATCCTTCATTTCAGTCTCAATCATTTTACCAAACTTTAAAGCCACAGCAAGATTCACATCTTTTTCACGCACTTTATCTCCTAAAGCACCAACATCTTTTCCTCCATGACCCGCATCAATAACAATAGTAAAAGGTGTCGCATCTACCTTAAACATGGTAAATACGAGAAACAATAAGAATACACACCTTTTTATATATATCATCTGTTATTTATAAATTCAAATACAACATCATGTAATTATGCAAAATTACGAAATTACCCCAAATAACGCCCTAAATACTTATTGTTTTTTTCTTTTCGGTTAAAATTGAACAAAAAAAAGCGTAAAATGAAATGATTATTACAATCATTCTACTATTTTTGTAATCAATTTAAATAATAATTACTGTATACGCCATAGTTTGGGGTACAATTTTTCACAATAACACTAATTAATATGAAAAAAACAATATATGGACTTTTAGGATATCCTCTAGGACATTCGTTCTCTAAAAACTACTTCAATAACAAATTTGAGGCAGAAAAAATCGACGCAGAATACATCAACTTTGAGATTCCCGACATTAATATGCTTATGGAAGTAATAAGCGAATATTACAATCTTAACGGACTAAATGTTACAATACCATACAAGGAACAAGTTATACCATTCCTTGATGAATTAGATGATGATGCCGCCAATATTGGAGCTGTAAATGTAATAAAATTCATTCATAATGATGGAAACTTAAAATTAAAAGGATATAACTCAGATGTAATAGGTTTTTGTGATTCAATCTCGCCACTACTAAAACCACATATGAAAAAAGCATTGGTATTAGGAACGGGAGGAGCATCTAAAGCAATATGTTATGGTCTTAAAAAACTTGGTATCGAATCTCAACTTGTATCAAGAAGACGTAGCGACAAAGCTATTAGTTATACTGAAATAACAAAAGAAATCATGGACAATCACCATATCATCGTTAATACTACTCCATTAGGAATGTATCCTAACATTGATGAATCACCAGATATTCCTTATGAATTTCTTACTTCCAACCACTTATGCTACGATTTATTATATAATCCAGATGAAACACTATTTATGAAAAATGCAAAAGCAAAAGGAGCAATAACAAAAAATGGACTTGAAATGCTATTACTTCAAGCCTTTGCATCTTATGATATTTGGACTACAAAATAAATATAAGACATAAATGAAAGACGCACTTTCAAAAGTTCCCGCATTAAGGATTCTTATACCATTCCTATTTGGAATTATTTTAGCGTCTTTTTATTATATTCCATCAATATATGCAATAGTACTTATGACATTAAGTATTATTGCATTTTCTATATCCAATTTAATTAAAAATCCAGTTTTACTACTTACTAAATCTTATCTTTTAAAAAGTCTTCCCATAATCTTATTTGTTGTATGTTTAGGAATATTATGTCATAATGTTAACACAATTCAGAACTTATCACAAGAACAACTATCTTGTAAATATGCTGAAGCTACTATTCTAAAAATTAATGATAACGATTTTTCTACTCAATTATATTTAGATGTCTTTAATTGTATTGATTCATGTGGAAATACTATTTCAATTAATCAAAAAATGACGGCATGGATAGAAGAAAACAATTATTCATTAAAAGAAGGTGATATTATATTTTTTCTTTTTAATCCGCAACATATAAAAAACAATGGTAATCCAGAAGAAATGGATTATGCTAAATACATGAGACATAAAGGTTTTCTATATCACTTATATCTCAATAAAGAAGACTACCAAAAGACAGGATATAATAAGAATCTATACACCATAGCAAAGAACGTACAACGCAACTTAATTAATTATATTTTAGCCTCTTCCCTTAAACCTAAAGCAAAAACATTTTTTATTACAATATTATTGGGAGACTCATCTCTATTACAAAAAGAAACCAGAGCAGCATTCTCTTACACAGGAATTGCCCATATACTTGCTCTAAGTGGGTTACATATGAGTATCATAGCACTACTATTAAGTATATTTCTATCACCACTAGATTGGATGGGACATAAAAAATTTAGATTAATAATTACAGTTTTCCTCATTATATTATTTTCAGCCATAGTAGGATTTCCGATATCTGTCATTAGGGCTACGACTATGATAAGTTTTGTAATAATTGCAAAAATACTTCGAAGAGAAAATAATTCACTTAATGCATTATTTTTTTCAGCCTTATTAATCCTATTAATAAACCCTTTTACAATCTATGATATAGGATTTCAATTTAGCTTTATATCTGTATTGTTAATTTTATTACTCTCTAATAAATTGACATTCACCAATCCCAAACAAGAACTTCTATATTATTTCATTTCACTTTTGGTAATCACCACCATAACTTCTATTGGAACAATGTGGCTTACCGCCTATTATTTCAATTATATTTCAACATTTGCGCTCCTATCCAATTTAATAATCATACCTATCCTTCCACTTATTATCGGGTTCGGACTTATTTATACAACATTACTCTCAATAGGAATTGATTGGAACCTTCTATCACAACTACTTAATGGTCTATATGAGATGATAACATCTTTTTCTAATGAAATCAATAACATTCCATATTCTTCCATTGATAATATATATATTTCCACATCAATATTATGTATATGTATAATTGCAATTATATTTCTGATTTTATATATTCACAAAAGAAAAATATTTTACATGTATAGCCTTATTATTATTATTTTAGGTGCTATATTTCTAAACTACATCAATCAATCTAAAAAGCCATCAAACGGATATGTAATCTTCAATGAAAAAGCATATACACCAATCTTAACATTCAAAAACAATGAAGTTGTATTATTCACAAATGAAGATTCTCTCGACATAAATTCATTTAAACTTAAACATCGTAATTTTTTAGCTAAATATAACCTAAAAGAACTTTCATCATATCCTATTCCCAAACAGAACTATATAATTCTGGGTGATAAAAAGGTGACTATCATTACAGACAACACATTAAAACATGCTTATTTATTTCCAAAAATTAATACTGATTACTTGTTAATAACAAAAGGATACTATGGTACTATCCAAAATCTCACAAACAGTTATAATTTTAATAAAATAATACTATCAGGTGATATTTATCATCAGCGGGTTCCATTATTAAAAAATGAATGTGATAGTTTGGGGATTAAATGTCATGTGATACGCGAACAAGGAGCTTTATACGATTTCTTCAATTAGTTATAACTCTCCCTGCTGCGACAAAATGTTTCTCATAATAATTTTCTGATAAATCGGTTATTATTACTCCTCGTTTCGTTGTGGAATGAATAAATTTATTGTCTTTAAGATATAATCCCACATGGTTTATACGTTTGCCATTCTTAGTTGTGACAAAAAAGACTAAGTCACCTTCTTTCAAATCTTTCTTTTTAATCGGTCTACAGTTCTTTTCATATATATTATAGGAACTTCTATATAATTTTTTATTATATACAGCCTTATAAATTTCAACAACAAGTCCGGAACAATCTGTACCATTTCTTGTCTGTCCCCCATATTTATAAGGCGTACCCAACCATGATTCAACTTCTTTATATAATTCTTTATTACTAAAATCTTTCTTATGGGTCTCTATTACTGTAAATTCGGTATCGTCTATTTCAGTAATTTTCTTTTGGGAACTACATGATGTTTCAACGAAAGAAAATAGAAACAAGAAACTGACAATAACTAATATATTATATTTCCTTTGCTTAATCATATCACAAAAATAGGGAAATAGTTTTATTCTATTTCCCTATTTATATGAATATTTTATATATATTACTTTTCAACCAATTCTTCTGTAGTTCCTACCTCATTACTTTCTTCTTTAAAAGAAGTAAAACCAGCTCCTATAAGAATGTTATACCAAGAAATAATTTTCTTTATATCATTGGGATATACACGTTCTTGATCAAAGTCTGGCAATATTTCTTTAAAGAAATCAAAAAGTGAATTCTTATCAGTATACTTTTTCGCGTCAATTACTTTCCCTTCATTTTTATCATATATTGATTGCATAACTACATTCAATGCAATTTCTTCATCGTATGTATATATTGCAATATCTCCTAATGAAATAATTTTGTCATGAGAATATGCTGGGAATCTCTTTCCATCATTTAATCCTTCCACTATTAGCATGTTCTTACCATATGAGATTAGTTTATACAAACCTGATTTCCCTGAAATTGACAATATTTTCTTTAACATAATAGTCTCTTTTGTGTGATTTTTATTAGTAATATTAATATTTAATGCAAATTTAGCACCGTTTTTTGGTTCTATCAAGAACTTTACACTCTTTCACATTTTGCACCATTTATTACAACTATTTTTCATTTAATCCATCCATTAAAATGGATAATTGAGGTAATATGGCATCGGTACCATCATTTATAATAAATTTAATATTTTTCAACCTATCATAGTCTTGATTATTCTGAGACTCTATTCGCCTTTTCACGTCTTCAGCACTCATACCATTTCTTAACATTACACGTTTTATGCGTATTTCTTCAGGTGCTTCAACAAGCCATACCTCATCTATTATATCCAATAGATTACTTTGAAGCAATATTGCTGATTCAATAAACATAATATTTTTACTACATGAATTAAATTCCAATAGTATATCCTTTTTTACCCTAGGATGAACAATAGAATTTATTCTTGAAAGAGCTGTTTTATCATTAAAAATAACAGAACTTATATATTGCGTATTTATTTTACCTTCACTAGTAACACAATCGCCTCCAAAATTAAATATTAAATCATTCTTAATATCGGCACTTGTATTCATTAAAATTTTGGCTCTGCTATCACAATCGTACACAGAATACCCATTTATACGTAAAATAGCAGATACAACACTCTTTCCACTTCCAATACCTCCGGCAATTGCAATAAGTCGTTTTTTTCCCATCTTGTTAATGTTTTTCTATTATAAATTCAACACTATCTTGAGCTAAAGAAATATTATTATATAATGCCGGGAACTCATCAATTCTCACATTAATCTTATTGTTTTTTGTCCTAATTATATCATAATAATCAACTACTGCCGACATTGGAAGATTCTTTCTATACATACTGAACGGAACCAAAAAAGAAGCTTCTACTACCGATGGAAATGTAATAACATTCACACCAACCGGCATATTTTTCACATGAATCGGCACATTTATTTTTTTAGCGATTAAAGGTTCAACCGGAATTGTCAATTGTATTCGTTCCGGTTCTATTCTTACATTTTGCATAGGAGCTATAGCAACTGTTCGTAGCAATGTATCTTTTAAGTCACGTTCTTCCACTCTATAAGTATAAACTTCATCTATTTCAGCTAATGTGTTTCTATCGGAGAATATTATGGCTGAATCTACGTCTTGTTCAACCGACGCATATATAACATATTGAATATTTGGTCGTATATCTAAGTCTAACCTTATAGGTACTTTCTTCCCCGGTAAATTGGTATATTTTAAATTAATACTTTCAACCGACATTCCTTGAATCGTTGTACTGTTTTCAAACAAACCTCTAAGCCTCCTTCGTAATTCTGTATTCGAAATAAAAAACAGACCTTCCTGTAATGCATAATCCTTGAATTTCAGGTTCAAAACAGGCTTTTTACCTACTATAAATTTTAATAAAGCAATTCCTTTATCTTTCACGTTTACACTTACATGATCCGGAATATCTGTTATTATAGTTGAGCTATCAGGTATAGCATTAATTTTTATTGGCACTTCTATATCATACTGTATATTATTATTCAAAGATAAAAATGCCCAGAATATAAATGATATGAACACAAACCCTAAGTAGTTCAATACTGTTTTTGTCGCAAGCGAACCACTTTTTTTTCTCTTAATATAATTTTTAATCCTATCTGAGCCTAACATAACGTATTCATATATTATTAAAGCCATTGACTCATAGTAAAATACAAGCAATGGCTTTATTTTTATTATTTCAACCAGATTATTTTGCCTCTTGAACTGCTTCCGCAGGAGCAATTATGTAATTCTTATCTATTTTGATTTTCACATTATCTGCAACTTCTAAAATTACACAATTATCTTTTACTTCTTTTATCTTTCCATAAACACCGCTCGCGGTCTTAACCTTATCACCCACAGTCAATGAATTGATAAATTCTCTCATTCTCTTACGTTCTTTGTTCTGTGGACGAATCATGAACAAGTAAAAAACAGCTATCAATGCTACAATCATAAATATTGAAGACATTCCGCCCGATGCAGCCGCAGCATCTTGTAATAAAATTGTTGTCAATGTATTCATAAAATATATATTTTTTAGTTTATAATTCTTTTGTTACTCTACCTGAATCTCTTAAATAATTAATAGCTGAATTCAATATTCCATTAATAAATTGTCCACTTTTGGGAGTACTGTAATATTTACCGATCTCAATAAATTCATTCATTGTAACTTTTGCAGGTATACTATCAAAGTTTTTAAGTTCCGATAGTGCAACACCTAGAACAACCCTATCCATAAATGCAATACGTTCTACATCCCATTGTTCTTTCTGAATAAATCTATCTATTATGCTATTATTTTCTTCACATTCTCTAACAGCACAATCAAATAATCGTTCACCAAATTCACTATCTTCTACATCTTTATACTTAGATTGGATAGTTGATGTATCCGGGTTTGAAGAGAATTGCTTTATTGTTTTTATTACGAATGTACCCATTATATTTAAATCATCATTCCAATAAACCGATTTTGATTCGAGTATTTCATGCAAATCATCATCTACAAAAACAATTTTTTTCAATATTTCTCTCCAAAAAAAACAATCATCTTCCAAACTTGAAGTTTCTGACTCCATATACTCCTTGTACGTTGCAGAATTCACAACCTTCTCATGCATAAGTTTCATGAAAATAATATCATCACGCCAAGATATAGGATTATCACTCAAATACTCTTTTAAAGCCTCACAATCTCTTAATTTTGCAATAAATTTATTATCGGCAAACTTTGTATTTGGATTCATATCATGTTCTGTTGGCAAATATTTATGTTTTGCCAAATCTAATTTAAAATCATGATAATCCGTAAGGTCAATCATTAATACAAGCATTGAAATATATAGCTCATATGCCTTATCCAAACTTTTTGCTAATTCCTTTTTTGCATCTTTTACGGTTCTCCCCTCTTTGGTAAGCAAATAGGAATATAACATTTGCACAACCTTTATTCTAATCAGTATTCTAGTTATCATAAATTCAACAAATATTCTGTTTTATTTTGCAAAGTTACCTTAAAATAGCTATTCTTTCAAGAAAATTCCAACTAAATTACTTATTATTGCGTTGTCGCACGACTTCATACATCATTATACCGGCTGCTACCGACACATTTAATGAATTGATTTTACCATATTCAGGTATAGTTACAAGTTCATCACAGGTAGCTTCAACCTCAGGTGTCATACCGGTATCTTCCGACCCCATTACAATTACCGTTGGTACGGTATAATCAACTTCAGTATATGATTTATTAGTTTTTCCTGAAGCACCTACAATTTTACAACCATTTTTCTTTAAATATTCCAATGCCCCTTGCATACTACGCTCACGACATACTTGTAAATAATTTAAAGCTCCGGCAGAAGTTTTCATTGCATCTCCACTTACAGAAACACTATGACGTTCCGGTATAATGACTGCATCCACACCTGCACATTCACAAGTTCTTGCAATTGCCCCAAAGTTTCTCACGTCGGTAATCCCATCCAAAGCAACAAGAAAAGGCATTCGTCCATCCTCGTAAATTTCTGGCATTACATTACTTATATTACTATATGTTACCGACGATAATATAGCAACAACCCCCTGATGATTTTTTCTTGTAATTCTATTTATTTTTTCTAGTGGAACCCTTTGTATTAGAATCTTATAATGTTTAACCAAATCATATAATTCATTTATTAAATCTCCACTTAGATCCTTTTTTACTAAAACCTTATCAATGTCTTTACCGGCTTCTATAGCCTCCATCACAGGTCTTATACCAAATATATAATCATTCTTATCCATATGTCTTATTAATTAATTTTCCAGCAATGACTTGGCATTATTTATTGCAGCATTATCTATTTCTTTACCACTAAGCATTCTAGCAATCTCTTCAACACGTTGTTCTTTTGTCAACTCACACATTGATGTATAAGTCACATCATCTTCATCGGCTTTAAATACTTTAAAATGATTTTTCCCTCTCGCTGCAACTTGTGGCAAATGAGTGATTGCAATTACCTGTATATTCTTGGCTATATCACCCATCATTTCACCCATTTTATGAGCAATTTCTCCGGAAACACCGGTATCTATTTCATCAAAAATGATAGTAGGTAATTGAATTTTTTGAGCTATAATTGCCTTTATACTTAACATTACACGTGACAATTCCCCTCCCGATGCGGTATTTTCAATTGGCATAAGTTGCTGCTGACGATTAAATGCAAACATGAATCTTACTTTATCAATACCATTTGATACAGGTGAACATTCTTCAAATTCAACATCAAATCTAAGGTTTTTCATCCCTAAAGGTATTGCAGTTTCTTCCAATAATTGACTAAATCGTTCTCCCCCTTGCCTACGCGATACAGATAATTTCTGCCCTACCTCATCTACAGCTTTCTCACTTAAAATCAATTCTTTTTCAAAACGTTTTATTTCGTCATCGGAATTACTTATCAATGCCAATTTTGATTCATAATTCTTTTGCAATTCAATAAGCTCATTCACCGAATTTACTCTATGCTTTGTTTCCAAATCATAAATAGCATTTAAACGGCTATCGATTCTTTCCAGTTCTGCCGGATTATCCACATAAGTATCTTGTAAATAACTTATTGTTCTTGCTAAATCTTTCAATTCAATAGTTGTAGATTGTAATCGTTCCGAAATGCTTTTTAAATCGTCATCAACATTCTCTACTTGTGAAAAATTTCTTGATAAAGACGAAAATATCGACAATACAGAATTTTCACTATCCTGAATTTGTGAAATTGCAGCCCACAAACACTGTTTTATTTCCGAAATATTAGATAATCTGGCTTGTTCTCTCCCCAATTCGACATCTTCACTTTCTTGAAGTTTCAAAGAACTGATTTGAGTCAATTGAAATTGCAGATAATCTTCATCTTGTTTACTTTTTTCGTTCTCTGCTTTTAATAAAGAAAGTCTGTTTTTAATTTCTTTATATATTCCATACTTTTCAGCATATTCCTCACGTAATTGTACATTATCCGATACACTATCTATTATTTTCAACTGATAATCAGTATCACCCAATAATACATTACTATGTTGAGAATGAATATCTATTAATTTCAATGTTAATTCTCTAATAATAGATAAAGTAACAGGTGTATCATTTATAAATGCACGAGAACGACCAGTAGACGATATTTCACGTCTCAATATACATTCATTACGATATATTTCTATATCATTATCCTTGAAAATAGCATCAATTTCATCATCTTCATTTATACTGAATGTAGCTTCAATTACCGATTTTGCACTTGTATTTCGTATTACCTTTAAATCGGCACGTTCACCCAATATTAGGGACAATGCACCCAATATAATAGATTTACCGGCACCTGTTTCTCCTGTAATTATATTTAATCCTTCTTTAAAATCAATTTCCAGATTATCAATTAATGCATAATTGGATATTAACAAATGCGTAAGCATAAAACCTGATTTTTATTTTGTTTCAGTCGATTTTATTTTATCTAATCTGGTATTCTCTGTTGGATACAAGGGATAAAGTAACTCATAAGCCGTTTCTTTCTCTGTTCCGGAAGCCTTTGAGTATATATTCACTAATTCATCCAGTTTTGAATCCTTGAATATTGAAAGGCACACCGACATGGGTGCTACATCATAAACTTGTTTTAGCTTTCCTAATGATTCAGTTATCGCAGCTCTACCTTTATTTGCACTAAGCACCATTTCATCTAGACCTTTTCTGTGATATTGATACAATACTTCTCTTATAATGGAAGTATTTTTATCATAATAAGCACTTAAAACAGCACTTCGATTTTTATTGTCTTCAAATGCTTTCCATCCGGTTTCTCCGGAACTCTGTGCTAATCTTACTACAGAAGCAGCTTTCTCATAATACAAATCACCTCCACGTGGTGAAAATGAATCAAAATCTAATGCTAATATCATGTAAGCATAGAAATTCAAGATTGCAGTAAGATTACTTTCCATTGAGTTCTCCGAGAATATCAATGGCTCATTTATTGAATACGTAAAATCTATTTTTGTATCTTTGAAATTGAATAGTGTAGTTATATATGAAGAATTGTATACAGGACGATTGGATTGAATTTGTAAGTCTCCCGACATCGTATTATTATCATCATATTTTTTTATTGTAAAGAATAATTTACATTCAATCTTCTCATTTGTATAGAATTGAGTATTAGTCCATTTGTTTGTATTCATGTAATCAGCAATAGCTTGTTGCAATGTCGTAAAAACATCTTTATTACTACCCTGAATTTGTGATGAATTTATTTCAACCGAACAATTAAGTTCCTGAGCATTGATTTTATTGAAAAAACCAACACCCAAGAAAAAAATCAATATCAATACATATTTAAAGAAAAACTTCACTCTAATCACCTAAGAAATTCTTCATTATGTTCAACTATTTCATGCGTAGCTTTATATTGGTAAGCACACGTTTTGTATCTTGAGCAAAATCACCTTGCATAATCCATGCATAGTATCCTAAATCTTTCAAGAAAACTTCCTCTACAGGTATTCCTTTATATTTACCAAAATTAAATACCTCTTGTTGCTTTTCGTTATACACGATTCTACCCATCAAATCTACATTCTTCTTTTGAGATGAAAAATCAGATAAGTAATCTATATCGTTTTTCAACTCCGAATAACGGTCAAGTTGAGCTTTAAGCACCTCATAAGTAGCACGTGTATCGGCACTTGCCGAATGTGCTTCGGTTAAATCCTTATTGCAATAAAACTTATATGCGGCAATCAATGTACGTTGTTCCATTTTGTGGAAAATAGTTTGTACATCCACAAATTTTCGTTTTGAAAAATCCACAGTAACACCCGCATTCAAAAATTCTTCGGCTAGTAACGGAATATCAAAACGATTACTATTGAAACCGGCAATATCACAACCTTCAAAGACCTTACTCAAATTCCTAGCGATATCCTTGAATCTAGGACAATCCTTAACATCTTCATCTGTTATATGATGAACTGCAGTTGCTTCCTCAGGAATGTGGCAACCGGGATTTATTCTTATAGTTTTTTCTTCCTCGGTACCATTTGGAAATATCTTTATATAAGATATTTCCACAATCTTATCGTGAGTTATATTCACACCGGTAGTCTCAAGATCAAAGAATATAATGGAATTTTTTAAATTCAAATCCATTTCTTATCTATTTTAAGAAACCATCATCGGCATTAGCAACACAAGCATTTCTTCTCCATCTTCCTGAGTTTCAGGCAAGAATACTCCGGCACGAGCTGGTCCCGATAGATTTACATTTATCGTATCTGCATTTATATTGTTAAGAACATCTATCATTCGTGTGTTGTTGAATCCTATCAACATTTCTTCACCCTGATAATCGCATGCCATACGTTCTTCTGCCATAGTTGAGAATTCACGATCTTCTGCCTTCATATAAATCTCATTGTTTCTCAATTGGAACATAACAAGTCCGCTTGCATTGGCAAATACAGAGACACGACGTATTGCATTAAGCAATGATACGCGATCTACAACCAATTTATATGGATTATTCTGCGGAATAACTGAGTTATAATTAGGGTAACGACCATTTACAAATCTACAACTCAATGTAAATGATGACGATTCAAATACAGCACCCTTAGCGTCAGTTGAGATTTTCACATCTCCATCTTCCTTAACCAATACCGACTTTAAAATATTTGCCGGCTTTGTAGGTAATATAAAAGAGTCTTCAACACCCGTTTGAATACGATTGTTTGTGTAACGCACTAATTTATGTGTATCGGTTGCAACAAATACCACATTATCCGGTGTAATATTCCAATATACACTCATCATTATTGGGTGTAATTCATCGGCTCCAGAAGCAAACAATGTATGATCAATACCTGAAAGAATTTCTTTCACAGAGATAGTATATGTCTTGGCAGCTACATCCATCGCACTTCTTTGAGGGAATTCGTTACCGTCAATACCCACAAAGTTATACTGACCGTTTTGATATGTTATAATGATTTCAAAGCTGTTATCATCAATTTCAAACAATAAAGGCTGATCGGGTAACTCTTTCAACAAATCAAGTAATTTTTTCACATTTACTGCAATTTTACCTTCACCCTCGCCTTCTACTACCGATACACGAGTTGACAATGTTGTCTCGGAGTCACTACCGGTTATCACCAATTGATTTCCGGTTAACTCAAATAAAAAATTATCCAATATTGAGATACTGTTCTTTGAATTCACAACTTTACTTACCAAAGATAGCTGTGACAACAAGCTCTTACTAGGAATACTAAATTTCATATATTTTTGATTTTTAATTATTTACTTCTTAATTTTACATCTTACGACCATGCACTATACGGCATAATATAAGATTTTACAAAAATAAAAAAAAACTTTCATTCACACCACGCCTAAACAAAAAAACTTTCCCAAACTCTCAGCAAAACTTAACAAAACATATTTTCAACCTATTACATATAGTCAATATTTTATCTTAAAATAATCTAATATATTTTTATACATATCTTGCGCCGTTAAGCATGTGTCAGTAAGAAAACCCGGAGTACGTTTCCATTCATGTAATCCTCTATAGTAATACATTTTCAATTCATCTGTAATAATGAATGGTACAATACCATGACGCAAACATTCTTTAAACATTATAAGTCTGCCCACTCGCCCATTTCCATCTTGAAATGGATGTATAGCTTCAAATCGTTCATGAAAATCAAGAATATCCACAAATGAGATAGTATTTTTTTTTCGATAATCCATTAATAATGCACGTACTGAAGCCTTAACTTCATTTGGTTCAACCGTTTCAATTCCTCCTACCTCATTAGGTAATTTTTTATATTCCCCCACCGCAAACCAAGACTTTGTGGCATCGGTAGTACCCGACTTTAACATCTTATGCAATTGTTTAATCAAATCCTCTGTTAGCGGTTCCATTGCCCTATCAATAATAAAATCCACACAACGAAAATGGTTTGTTGTTTCAATTATATCATCTACGTTTACAGCATCATCTGACACCCCTATTGTATTGGTCTCAAATATGAATCTCGTTTGTTCCTTTGATAACCTACTCCCCTCAATGTGATTGGAATTATACGTTAATTCTATCTGCGTGCGATGATATATACCACCTTTCAACTTCATCTCCTTTTGTTCACGTAATGCAGTTAAAAGAGATGAAATTTTTATATTCTTTTTTATGCGAGTAGGAAAAGGTGCATCAACTGGTATATTCCATGTTTTACCTATCAATTGAGCACTTGGGATCTTACCTTGTGCGCAATAATTTCGCACTGTACGTTCAGCCACCCCATGAGCCAAAGCATATTCCTTTACTGAAATAAAATCCATATCTATCGGCAAGAATAATTTAAATATTTACGCAAATATAACGTGTTTTTTGCCGATATCGGCAAAAAACTACACATTTTTAACTTATTTTTTATCTTTTCTTGCCGATAACGAAAAAAGGCTTACAACCACTATCGGTCACAAGCCTTTATAAAATACTGAGAGAGAAATTATCGTTTCAATATTATCTCTCCTTTTTTCACATAAACACCACCTTTTTCAAGCGATTTCACACCTCGACCCAATAAATCATAGTATCTATCAGAGTTTTTATTTTCTTTCACAACACTTTCAATAGATGTAGTACTCAAATCTAGTGGAATTACATCAAATGTATCATCACTTTGCAAGAAACATCTATATGTAGGTATTGTAACAGCATTTTCGGCACTTACCGGATAAAATCCCATCAAGCCTTCAATCGATTGTAAAATATACCCTTTGGTAATACTTCTATTACTATATACTCCCACATAATCACCATCACTATATGAATCTTCCGTTTGTGTTGGGATACCGGTAAACGCATATTCACCGGGTACACCAAGTACTATCACCGGCACATTTGCAGGTATGCTGTTTTGCGTTTCCAATGCCACACTTCCTCCTGCTGTTGATATCACTCGGCATATTTCCAACCCAATAGGCACTTGCGATTCAAATGGCAATATAAGCGTGCCACAACAGCTTTCATCAAGTGTATAGTTAATTGTATTGGAATCCATTCCACCAACAACCGATAATTTAGCTGTCACATCTCCATTTGGTACCGAAGCTGCAGCATTTTCCTTCATCACAAACTTACAATCCACTATTTTTATATTATAATCACCATTGGCAATTGAAGGATCGGCTACCAAGCCTATTGAACATATTTCGTCAATAAAATTTCCGTCAACATCGTCAGGATAGAAATCCAAGTTACTCGAAGATGTCGAAATAATCTTGATAGTCTTTCCATCATCCTGCATATTGCAACTTATTGAATGAGTTGTCGTTGCTCTATCGGTAAGCTGAATATCATCCACATATTCCCTACCTTGTCTTACCTTTGCCACAGTAACGCCGTTTGGCACTACAAGGCTCAAGCTAAACGACGTATAATCCACTACATCGTTTTCCGAAATCACAAGTCTTGTCACGGTGCTTCCGTCGGCTGTTATCGTAGCGTCATCCATCCACACCTTCAACGTTTCCGTTTGTGCTTGTGCGTACAATACTACCATTGCACATACCAAGCTGAAAATAGTCTTTTTCATCATTATTTATTCGTTTTTAATTGTTCGTCGTTGACGTTTCACACTATAAAGATTCACATTTGAATGTAAGTACAGATTTTGAATTCCCACTACATCCTGTGCATCAATCACGCCGTCTCGCACCACATCGGTTGCTATGAAATTTATCTTAGGTTCTTCACCAAGATATTTACTTATGGCAAGTACCACATCTTGTGCATCGATTACGCCGTCTCCGTTTGCATCACCCTTAGTAAATCCGGTATAACTGATTTCACGTTTGATCAACTTAGGTTCCACATTTCCGGCTGAATCGGTAGCAACGACACAGAAACCGTAATTAATATCAGGATAAACCTTATAATCACATGAATCTGCCTCAATATTTTCCTTAGCCAAGAACCAATCAGAGCCATCACCAGGTTGTACATACAAAGTATATCGCCAAATACCCGAACGATTGTCTTCACCACTGAATCTCAGAGTCACAATTGTATCACTCACACATTCTATCGTATCAATCTTACTCACAGGACATTCTGTATCTACTGTATTTACCCAATAAGGAGTAATAATAGGCTCTTCGATATCAAATATTATTGAAGCACGATTCATTATTTCTGTTCCATCTGGTAATCCGGTCTTCAATTTTATATCATAATCGAAGAATCCTATTCCATTACCTTCCGAATCATTTACAGGTAAAGCTCCTTGCATAACATCTTGTGTTGGCTCCATTGTCATAGGATCAAGCGATGTTACAGTCCATTGAGCAATACCCGAATTTTCATCATATTTCAATTCGACCTGTGCTATTACATCAATACGTGGACGCAAATCCATTGTTTTAATGAATTCTTTTTCTCCATTAAGTTCCATTTCGACATCTCCAAGTTTCACTTTGGTTGCGGCAAACGTACTCAAATCGTGATAACGTCCATCTATTGTATCGGTAACGATAATTGTATGTGCTGCTGCAGTAGCTATTTCAGGATCGTTTTCCGACTCTATACTATAGAACACATCTATTACATTTCCATTGATAAACTTACTACCCGATTCCGAAGTATAACCATGCATTTCATTAGGTTCGCATGGTCGTGCCGGATCTATCATTGTCCCTTGAGGTACATTATTTCCACATCTACCATATTCACCAAAATCTATCGGCAGATCTTCCATTGGATTATCAAAACCAAATGCATCCATAAAAATATCTAATGGGTGACGAATTGGCGGCAACTCAGCTCTATATGGTGCCACAAATTCATCGTAAGCAGATCCATATGCTTCTCTTTCGGCTTGTCTTTGTTGATGCATCAAACCGACCTCAATAGAACCTATAGTTTCACCAATTCCAACAACAAGTCTTGATGCACCTAACGCAGCATCTGCCCCCTCAGGAAGAACATTATCAACGGCATCAATTACATCATAAGCAGATGGATAATTTGAATTTTGTCCACTTATCACATTTGGTGTAGCATAAGTACTTATTATAGAACGCGCTGCAGATTGTTTTTTCACCGGTGCCTTTTCTTCACTCCAAGGAGTTCCACACCAAGCTCTTAAATTAAATGGAATATCATCCCTTAACAAAAATCCTAAATCAAGATTTAATTCCTCATTAGGTCCTAATTTACCTATTATTAAAGGTAAATAAATGCCCTCCTCATTTGTTCCTAACAAACTATCAACCCTATAAATATGTTCATCCTCTAAGGCTAAAGCTCTTTCGGACCACAATACAGCAAAATTTTCATATTTAATATTAGCTACATTGTCAGGATTATTATATGCTAAGCAGAATGGGACACCCCAATATGTTGTATTACCGGTGTTCTTAATCTTCACTGTTACCGGATATGGTGAAACCCATAAATAATCTTGGTCAACCGCTACAATTATTTCACCACTTTTAGGTGTTACCAATTCTATTGCATTTGACACAAGTAAGGTATCCTTTTCATTTTTCAATGAGTCACTAAAATATAACATCAAATCATATTTACCTTTAGGCAATCCTTCACTAGTTAGCTCAAACATCATTTTTGACAAATTATTATTAATAACATTAAAATAGGTTGTCGATGCTATTATTTCAGAACTTACCATCTGAACAGAATCCAAATGACTCATTCCATTTCCATAAATATCAACAAATAAATATCCAGTATTCGCTGATGCTTTAGGTGTATTACTTAACACTGCATATTTGTCTATCAAATTGAATGTAAGATTCAGATATGTTCCGGTCTTTGCGGTCATATCATGAACAGCCACATAATATGTTCCTGTTTCGGGTAAATTACCGCCACCTTTTTTAACCGATTCTGCACCCGACACTGAATAAAATGTGTCACCTGACGGAGTAAATACATCTATCGAACAAGCTTTACTTAAACAGAACTCTGCTAATTCACCCTCTTCGGCTTCAAACTTATACCATTTGATTTCGTTTTCTGCCGGGCGATTCACTCGTGTAACGACATTTGATTTCAATACCGCAATTTCATCTGTCTTCAATTCTTGACGCACACTCTCATCAACATATTGTTTTGACACATCGGTTATGCGACCGGCTTTATCATAAAATCGGAAATTAATATCATTTTTAGCATAAAGCACAGGCTTTTTATCCTCTACTCTGAATTCATAGCATGACGAACGAATCGGGCACGATTCTACCGGCAACAATGATATTAGTTGCAATGGATTTTTAGGAACTTCAAGCATTGCAGTATGCTTTAGGGAATCATTTCCATTTGTCCAATACTCCCATTTGGTAATTGCATTGCCTCCCAACGGAGTTTTTAAGAAAAACGAGGTCTGGGCTCTGGTTGCAATACCGGTTTCCGATACAAGCAAATAAGTCAAACTATGCAAACCGTCACTCAAAGTTGCAACATCAAGATCGAAATGAAACATTCCGTCGCTATACGTCCCTGCTTGAAGATAGCCATTCTCGGTAGAACCATCAATAGCATAATAACATCTCATCGACTGCACTTCATCACTCGTGGTTGCTCGCAAGAACAAACTTTCCTTAATATTTGTCATCACTCCCATTGGAGTTACGCAAAATACTTGAATCTTATGTAACCCTAGTGACAGACTTTTTACATCAAAATCCAATTTCAATATACCTCCTTTTGCCGCCACTTTCTCTTTGGCATATTCCACTCCATCAATCAGGCACACGCAAGTCATATCTCCACTTGTTGTTGGGTTTACCACCTTTATAAACCAACTGGATTTAACTCCCGATGCTATACCATTATCATTGGCTTGGAATGAAATACTGTGAAAACCTTCTCTTAAATGCGACACGTCAACAATCGAACTATTAAGTTCTTTGGAATTTTCATAATCACTATCAAACCAATATCTTGTTGTTACATTATTGCTTAGTGGCTTAACGAAATATTTCATTATTGCCGGGCTTTGCACTCCCGATGTATCCACTTGCACATACAACGTGTGGAACCCCACATCAAGTTCACTCACATCGGCATTGATGGTCCACTTATTGCTTGTCGACATTCCGGTATGCACCATGTCTTCTCTGCCGTCGAACCAATACCGATAATTATATTCCACTTGCCCCATTGCCACTATGCACGCCAACAAAAGCAAGCTAAAAAACATTATTCTTCGCATAGCACTGCTATTTTATTCTGCTGAAACTTCAATGTCCACACTCAACTTACCGTCTACAGTTGATTTTGCAGCCACATTGCATTTTGTTATTTTAGGCGTTGCAGTTGTGGTGTTATAAGGTATCGCACCGCCATAGATTCCCACCTGTGTTCCATCAAGTCCAAGATATTTGGTCTTTGCTTCTTCAGTCAATTCAAATGTTTCATCGTCATTATTTGCAATGCTCGCCATTGTTTTATATGTCTTAAACACATCGCTATATAGGCTCACAACTTTATTAGTGTTATTAGGAACATTAGCAAAAATATCATTAGTTGTTCCCACCACAAGGCAATTATAAGCACTTGTTCCTGAACCTAATATTCTAGTTGTAGCGTCATAAATCAAAATGCAATTTTCAAAACTACTGCTTGAAGTACACATGCTTAGTGGGTTTGATTCATCAATGTTTAACACACAATTATAAAATAATCCAGATCCATAAACATGATTTATTGTGGTAGTTATCCCGTTGAGGGTAAAAACTATATCTTCAATAATACAATTACAAAACATATTTCCATATCCCTGGCATACAAAGGAGTCAGATATTCTACAATTTAAAAAAGAACAATTATACATAGAAGAATCAGAAGCTTTAAGCGAATTGAATCTACAACGTATAAATTGAGCACTTGAAAGTTTTCCTGAATAAGTTATTCTTCCGTTGTGATATAGTCCTTCCATTGTCAAGTTGTGAATAGAATCCGATTCCGAAATTATAAAAGTTCCACTTAGAATGGTAGGCATTACATTATTCACTGTATCCACAGCCATACCGGCACCACGAAGGGTGATCGCTTTAGTAATATTTACAGAATTAAATGTCCCCGATGACAATGTGATGATATCACCGCCTACAGCTGCTTCGTGAGCTTCTTTAAGAGCTGAAGCTCCATAGAATACTTTCACATCGTTTTCATGGCTTAGGGTTGCGATTAGCGAACTTTGAGCTGCGACGTAATTAAAACCAATTAAGCTCATTAGCACTACAAGTAAAAATGTCTTTTTCATTTTATAAAAGTTGTTTTGTGCCTATAGTCCCCTCTGATTCGGCTGTAATAATATAGGTAAAAGAAAAGGCGCGGGAGTCTGTTCTTGCTTATCCCGCAGCTTACAGGCCTTCGCATTGCCCACTCAACAAAGGATAAGCAACGCAGTTAGCCCACGCCCGTACGGAATTATATAAGCACATATTCACCATTTTAATATTCAATCTATCGATCAAAAACTAAAACAGTGATACAAGCGTGAATAATACACGTACACACGGGACGTTCCTTGTTGCCGTTGTCTTTGTTGAGTGTTGAATTTGCGAAGTTCGTAAACTACTAAGACAAACGTTAAGAAAACGTCTTTCCAATAAAAATCAAAAAATTCACGCCACCGCCCCTCCGGGCTAACTGACGTTACCACAAAATTAGCATATTTTCTTTATTATTCAAAAAAATCGAATAAATCCACTTAATTATTTCTATAAAAAGAAATAACACAAAAAATGAGAGCCGCGTCACAAGACCGCCGGCTCTCACACTTATATCATTTTTTCGGTATTTTTTACCAGATGATTACACGTTCTGATTCCGGACGGAACATTTCATCTCCTTCTTGTATGCCAAACGCTTTAAAGAATGTATCGATATTGCGTAAAGTTGCATTTACTCGATATTTACCTAAAGAATGAACATCAATCTTTGTGCGGCGCAATATTTCTTGTTCTGTAATATTTGCAGCCCACACATTGGCATAAGCAAGATAGAAACGTTGATCAGGTGTAAATCCATCTATCTTTTCTTCACCTTGTCCTTGTGCTGTTTTCTTAAATGCAGTATATGCTACACGTAAACCACCCTGATCGGCAATGTTTTCACCAAGAGTATAACGTCCATTAGCATGTACTCCTTCAGCGACTTCAATTGAATCAAATTGAGCAACCAGAATATCGGTCAACTTAGTGAAGCTTTCGGCATCTTTTGCTGTCCACCAATCAACCATATTTCCGTTTTGGTCGAATTGACGACCTTGATCATCAAATCCATGTGTCATTTCATGACCGATAACCACACCAATAGCACCATAATTACATGCGTCATCGGCATTTACATCAAAGTAAGGTGCTTGAAGAATACCGGCAGGGAAACAAATTTCATTGGTTGTAGGATTATAGTAAGCATTAACAGTTTGAGGTGTCATCAACCATTCTTCTTTATCAACCGGTTTGCCATACTTAGCAATGTTATCTTCAGCATGCCATTTTACAGCTTTCTTTATGTTTGTCCAATATGATTCTTTTGGATCCACATTGATTGCACTATAATCTTTCCACTTATCAGGATAACCAATTTTTACTTTAAATGAATTAAGTTTTACCAACGCGTTTTGTTTAGTGGAATCGGTCATCCAAGTAAGATTTGAGATATGCTCACCTAATGCAGTTTTCAAGTTATCAACAAGCGTCAACATTTTTGACTTTGATTCACCGGCAAAGTATTTTTCCACGTAAAGTTGTCCCACAGCCATTCCCAACAAACCGTTAGGAACAGAAAGAGCACGTTTCCAACGCGGTTCGTTTTCTTTTTTACCGGACATAACTTTTCCAAATAATTCAAATTCGGCATTCACATAATCATCACTCAAATAAGAAGCAGCCGAATGAATATAGCTATACGCAAGATAATCCTTTATTTCTTGTTCACTCAATGAACCCAATAATTTACTAACTTCGGCAAAACTGCGAGGCTGTCCCACTATCACAGTCTTAACATCGGTCAATCCTAGATATTCTATAAGTAAATTCCAATCTATATTAGGATAATCTTTTTTCAATTGTTGAACAGTACGCGGATTATATTGCCCTGCCATATCACGTTGTTCTTCACGTGTCATAGCCACTTTTGCAAGTGCTGTTTCAATCTTCATTACATTTGCAGTTGCTTCTTCGGCACGAACTGCTTCATAGCCTGATAATGTAAACATTTTGTTCACAAAATCAACGTATGCATTACGGATTTTTACTGAATTGGAGTCATTCTCCAAATAGTAATCACGTTCTCCCAAACCAATACCGGATTCCATGAAATAAAGTGCATTTTCGTTGGAATTCATCAAATCGGCATCAACACCTTCGTTAAAAAACGGAGAAGCAAGACCATTTGAATGTAACCATGCTATAATATCCATCAATTCATCCTTTTCGGCTGAATTAATAGTTTCCAAATCGGCTTTGATAGGAGCAGCACCTTCTGCATTCAAACGTAAACTATCAAGTCCCTGCAAATATAGGTCATTAACCTTTTGAGCTACAGAACCTACAGCATTTTCTTGATTTGCAAGTCCTTGAATAAGTTCTTTCAATTGTTCTTTGTTATTCTCTGCCATTAAGTCAAACTGACCAAAACGAGAATACTGAGGTTGCAAAGGATTATTTTTCATCCAACCTCCACATGCGTACTGATAGAAATCGGCTCCGGGAGTTACACTTTCGTCAAGATTTGCCTTATCTACACCCTTAGCTTTACCGTTTTCGGCAGTACCATTGCAACTCATAAATAATGATGTCATTGCAAGTGAAATTAATAATAAGTTTAATTTTTTCATTTTATAAAATTTATACGTAAAATTCCGTTTCGTTTAATCAACCCTTAATTGTTTCGAGTTCTTCACATGCGAGTTCCCACATGCTCATAGTATTTTCAAGACTTTTCTGCAATTCTGCATGTTTTGTATAAATAGAAGAATCTACCGCTTCTCCTGTTGCAAGTTGCTCTTCTATTATCTTGATTTCCCCTTCAAGTTTTGCTATCTCTGTTTCATGCTTTGCCACTTCCTTTTCTGCCTTACGAATAAGTTTTTCTCGTTCTTTCTGTTCTGCGTATGATAGCTTACCTGAAGATTGTTCTTGTTTATTTTCTTGTACTTTTGTAGGAGAACTTGATAATTTCAACTCTTTCTTTATTTCAGTTGTTTTTTCCAATTCTCGCAGAGTATTCATGTTCTTATAATCAAGAAATTCATATATACCACCCAAGAATTCACGAACCTTTCCTCCCCCAAATTCATAAACCTTATCAACCAATCCATTCAAAAAATCACGATCATGCGATACAACAATCATCGTTCCGTCAAAATCCTTCAACGCGGCTTTAAGTACGTCTTTTGTCTTCATGTCGAGGTGATTGGTTGGCTCATCCAGTATAAGCAGATTTACCGGCTCAAGTAATAAACGAATCATTGCCAATCGTGTCTTCTCACCACCCGACAACACTTTAACTTTCTTGTCGGAAGCCTCTCCTCCAAACATAAAAGCACCAAGAATATCACGAATCTTTGTACGAATATCCCCCACTGCCACATGATCGATAGTGTCAAATACAGTAATCTCGCAATCAAGCAATTGAGCTTGATTTTGTGCAAAATATCCTATTTTTACATTATGACCGAGTTTCAAACTACCCTCAAAAGGTATTTCATTCATTATACATTTAACAAGAGTGGATTTTCCTTCACCATTTTTGCCGACAAAAGCCACTTTCTCACCACGTTTCAATGTAAAAGTAGCATTTTGAAACACCAAATGTTCACCATACCATTTTTTAACATCTTCTGCAATAATAGGATAATCTCCTGAACGAGGAGCAGAAGGAAATTTAAGATTGATATGAGAATTATCAACCTCATCAACCTCTATACGCACAATTTTTTCCAATTGTTTAATGCGACTTTGTACTTGTATAGCCTTAGACGGTTTATAGCGGAATCTTTCGATAAATTCTTCTATATCCTTTATTTCCTTTTGTTGATTTTGATAAGCACGCATTTGTTGTTCAACACGTTCTTTACGCAATGCTTCAAATTTGGTATAATTCACCGCATAATCATAAATCTTACCACATGAAATCTCTATCGTACGATTAGTCACATTATCTATAAAAGCACGGTCGTGCGACACAAGCACAACTGCGTCGGCTTTAGTTTTCAAAAAGTTTTCAAGCCATTGAATGGATTCTATGTCAAGGTGATTGGTAGGCTCATCGAGAAGTAAAACATCAGGTTTGCGAAGCAACAGTTTTGCAAGCTCAATGCGCATACGCCACCCACCACTGAATTCTGCCGTAGGTCGGTCAAAGTCGGCACGTGCAAAGCCAAGCCCTATCAGAGCTTTCTCCATTTCAGCTTCACAATTTTCTGAATTATAGAAATTAGCAATTTCTGTGAGGTGAGTTAAACGATCTATGATATTCTGATAATCTTCACTCTCATAATCGGTTCTTTCAAGAAGTTCGTTATTGAGTTTTTTAATATCTTCGTTCAACCTAGTTATGTGATTGAATGCCTCTCGCACATCTTCTCGTACTGTTTTTGTATCGGATAAAACCATCTGTTGAGGTAAATACCCCACCATAATATCATTCTGTACAGCCACTATACCATGCGTAGGTTGTTGTAAGCCTGCTATAATCTTTAGCATAGTAGACTTACCTGCTCCATTTTTACCAACTAACGCAATTTTATCCTTTTTATTGATAACATAGCTCACATCATTAAAAAGCGATTTACTACTAAACTCAACCGACAATCCTTGTACCGAAATCATTTATTTTCTCACGAATTATACCTTAAATAATATAATTGCAAAGGTACAATCTTTACCGTTCAAAAACAAGTCATGTTAAATTTTAATCATTTAGATTACGCCTTCTATGTCTGTACTCGGTAGGGCTGTACCCCAAATGTGCTTTTACAAATTTTCCAAAAAACGATAAACTAGGGAACCCCAAGATATCCACGATTTCTTTAACAGATTTATCTGAACTCAATAACAAATATTTTACATCTACAATAACAGATTCTTTGATCCACTTTGAAGCCGTCTTTCCGCTTACTATCTTACATACCGCCGACAAATATTTAGACGTAACACATAATTCATCAGCATAATAAGATACAGAACGATTTTTCACCTTACTGTTAGATAATAATTCCATAAAACGACGAAAAAGGATATCACTTTGTTTAATACGTGAACATTTTTCAGAAACAATATATTTTTCTTCTACATATGTTATAAGTTCTAATAATAGAGCTTGTAATATGTGTTTTATAATTTTATCTCTTCTAGGCTTCTTATTTTGCTTCAATTTACACACAAGAAGTTCATAAAATTCATGCGACAAATCAAACTCATTTTCATCGATATGTATAACAGGGTGTTCATTAACAAAAAACAATTTTTTCCATATATCTCTTTCAAAAAAAAACACTTCATGTGCCATCCTTGTTGAAAGACACATGATTTCACTTTCAAAATCGGATGAAATAGAATAATGACCAATAATCTGACTAGGTGTACATATTAGTAAATCATTCTTTCTCACGGTATATATTTCTTCATTCAAGCTACAAGTGAGTTCACCTTGTTTACACACTAGAAAGATCACCACTTCCGGTCTTATATTTATTTCATTTGGTAAATTTCTTATATTTTCCACCACAAATACATCTTCATCTATTACATCAACTTGAATATTTACACTTTTTGCGGTTTCCAATATTTCTTTAAAACTTATTGTTGGAGTTATTTTAGATTCATTTATAATCATATCTTCATCATTTTTTCACAAAAGTATATATACTCTCCCCTATTTTAATGTTCCAAATCACTTTTATATTAAACCAAACGGAAAAACAGAACACTATCGTATTTTTTTAGAACACTACACAATATTTTTCTCGACATACTTTTGCAAAAAATTTAAGCAAATATGATATATGAATAGACATTATTATTTTATGGCACTTGCCATCAGTTTTCTATTAACAAGTTGTAGCGATAAGCAAAAGAATGAAATAGTAGACCCGACAAAGGTGGAAACAATGAAAATCAAATTCAATAACGTATCCGGAGAAAACATTTATTCCGGAACTATTGAAGAACAGAATGGATCTGCATTAAGTTTTTCTGTTATGGGTACAATCAAAACCATACACGTATCAATCGGACAAAAAGTTTCGAAAGGAACACTTATTGCAACTATTGACGAATCAAGTATGTCTAACAGTTATCTAGCAGCCCAAGCAACATTTGAGCAAGCCCAAGATGCATACAATAGAATGAAACAACTTTACGACAAAGGCAGTTTACCGGAGATTCAATGGATTGAAATACAAACTAAGCTTAAACAAGCTGAATCAGCTGAAAAAATATCCAAAAAGAATCTTGAAGATTGTAACTTATATGCTCCTTTCAGCGGTATTATTGCTGAAAAAAGTATTGAAATTGGTCAGAATGTATTACCAGGACATACAGTTGCTAAACTTGTAACAACAGATCAAGTAAAAGTAAAAATATCTGTTCCGGAAAACGAAATATCTGATATAAATATTGGTGAAAAAATAAAAATTCTAGTTCCTGCACTTAATAACAAAAAATTTACAGGAATTATTTCAGAAAAAGGTATTTCAGCCAACCCATTATCACGGTCTTATGAAGTAAAAGCCTTAATAAACAACAATCAGGGGGTATTAATGCCCGGTATGATATGTTCAACAACTCTGAGCATCGACAATATTCCTAACGCAATCGTTATACCTATTAATTCAATCGGACTTGATAGCAATAATTCCTACTTCGTTTGGACCGCTATAAACGGTATAGCTCACAAACAACCAATAACTGTAGGAGGTATGTTACCTGATAGTATAATTGTCACATCGGGTCTTTCTGTAAACGATGAAATTATCATTAAAGGGCAACAAAAAGTGAGTGAAGGAACAAAATTATCCATTGTAAAATAGCTTTATTATGGCAACAAAAAAACGTAATATCGTAGAATGGGCAATGCACTATCGTTCCATTATAATAATGCTTACATGTTTTCTTATGGTATTTGGAATTTTCGGACTTTCTAAAATGAAAAAGAATGAATTTCCAGATTTCACAATACGTCAAGGTGTTGTTATTGCCGCCTATCCAGGTGCTACAGCACAAGAAATTGAAGAACAAGTAACAAAACCGCTTGAAGATTATATATTCAGCTATAAAGAAGTAAAGAAAAGTAAAACACATTCCACAAGTAAAGATGGAGTAGCTATAATTCAAGTCGAACTTAATGACAATCTTTATAATAAAGATGAATTTTGGAGTAAATTCAAACATGGAATCAGTCAATTTAAGAATCAACTACCGACAGGAGTTTTAATGGTTCAAGTCATGGATGATTTTGGTGACACATCAGCTCTACTCATTACAATGGAAAGTGAAGACAAGACTTATCGTGAATTAAAGAACTACATGGATAATCTTAAGGATCGTTTGCGCCCTATCGAGGACATTGGACGTCTCAACACTTATGGAATCCAACAAGAACAAATTTCAATATACTTTGATTCACAAAAACTTGCACAATACGGGATTAATGAACAAGCACTTGCTATGACGTTGTTCTCTAAAGGTTTTACAACCACAGCAGGTAGGATTAAATCAAAATTTTACACATCACCTGTTTATATAACAAAATCAACAAACTCATTACGCGATATTCAAGAACTTATCATTTTCACCGATATAAATGGTAATAATATTCGCCTAAAGAATGTAGCTGAAGTAGTTAAAGAATATCCGCAAGTTGATTCCTATATCACCAATAATGGAAAAAAATGTATTCTACTGAGTGTAGAAATGAAAAAAGGCAAAAATATTGTAAAAATGGGAGATGAAGTCAAATCTGTAATTGCAGATTTTGGAACGTCACTTCCGGAAGATATCAATATTTTTTATATAACAGATCAAAGCAATGTGGTAAATGACAGCGTAAAAACATTCTTACTAGAGTTACTTATTGCTATTATCGCCGTTGTTGTGGTGGTTATGTTGTTTCTTCCGTTTAAAGTAGCTCTTGTTGCCGCTTCTACCATTCCAATTACTATATTTATTGCTTTAGGATTATTTTATGCTTTCGATATAGAATTGAATACAGTTACATTAGCCGGACTTATTGTTACATTAGGTATGATTGTCGATAATTCTATTGTGATAATTGACAGTTATTTAGAAAAAATTTCAGAAGGAGAATCTCGTTGGACTGCATCAATTGAAAGTGCAACACACTTTTTCAGATCCATATTCTCTGCTACAATGGCAATCAGTATCACATTTTTCCCATTTCTATTTACAACAAAAGGAATGATAAAAGATTTCCTTGCAAGTTTTCCATGGGCAATTACGCTAATATTGGTTATTTCTCTGCTTGTTGCCGAATTGATTGTACCATTTCTTCAATTCTATTTTATTCGTAAACCTCTTAAAACTTCAAGTGACAAGAAAAAGAGTTTTTCTTTCCTTGATTTGATTCAAAAAAGTTATGATAAACTCATTTCCATTTGTTTTGCATTCCCTAAAACAGTAATAACAATTGGTTTAATTTCAATTATTCTCGGCTGTTATTTAATGGGATTATTACCACAACAAATGCTACCAACAGCCGAAAGAAACCAATTTGCAGTGGAAATATATATGCCTACCAGTACTTCTGTTGAAAAAACAGCCCTTGTAGCCGATAGTTTAGAACAAATCCTACGTAAAGACAAGCGAGTTGTATCGGTTGCGTCTTTTAAAGGAACATCTTCTCCACGTTTTTCCAATTCCTATGCTCCGGTAATGGGCGGTACTGAATTTGCACAATTTATAGTAAACACCCTAGACAATGAAACAACTGTTGAAATTCTGGATGAATATGCTCCTAAATACAGTAATGCTTTTCCCGAAGCTATTATAAGATTCAAACAATTAGGATATAGCGAAGCTGTTTATCCAATCGAAGTGCGATTAACAGGAGAAAATTTGCACATACTTAAAGAAGCAGCAGATAGCATTGTTTCTCGATTACGCACAATTCCAAGTTTGCAACAAGTTCGTACCGATTTCAATGAACCATTATTGTCTTCAAAAATCACACTTGATGAAGATAATTCAACAAGACTCGGAATAACCAATATATCAATGGAATCCATACTTGCAATGCGATATGGTTCAGGAACAAGAATAGGCTCCGTATGGGAAGGTGATTATAATATCCCTATAGTAATAAAAAGTAACAAAGCCGATTCTGCCAACATATATAATTTGAAAGATGAGCTTATTCCTGTCGCAGGTGGATTATCCAATGTTCCCTTACGCCAAATATCAACGATTGAACAATATGGTGAAAACGGACAAATTCACCGTCGTAATGGATTAAGAACAGTTACCATCCTTGCTGACATTAAACGTGGTGAAAATGCAATAGACAACACCCAGCTTGTTCAAGAAGCTGTCAACACCATTGATATTCCTGATGAAATCATGATTTCATACGGTGGAGAATTAGAACAAAGTGAAAATATAATGCCTGACGCTATATCAGGATTAATTATTGCAATAATTATTATATTCTTCATTCTTGTATTCCATTTCAAAAATGTAAAAACGGCTATATTGTTATTATTCAGTCTTAGTTTATGTTTATTAGGTACAGCAATAGGCGTTCATATCCAACAAGTTGATTTCAGTTTAACATGTATTCTTGGACTTATAAGCCTTATGGGTATTCTTGTGAGAAACGGTATAATAATGATTGATTACGCAATAGAATTACAAAAGAACGAAGGCTATAACATCAAGGATTCTATCATGCTATCAGCCAAACGCCGTATGCGTCCTATTTTCTTAACATCGGTTGCGGCATCAATGGGTGTGATTCCTATGATTCTAGGTGGTAGCGGATTGTGGATGCCTATGGGAACTGTTATTTTCTACGGAACACTAATCACTATGTTTTTTATACTTACCGTTATTCCTGTTGCTTACTGGTTGGTAATGGAACGTGAAATACAAAATCGTAAAGAAGATGAAATTTTAGAACTTGAATAATCAAATATTGCACAATTATGAAAATTAACAAATCAATTATATTATCTGCTCTGCTATGGGGATTGGTATGCCCCATAGTAAACGCACAAGTTAAATATCTTACTCTTGATGAATGTCATAGCTTGGCACTAAAACATAATGCCAAATTAAAAATTGAAAAATTAAACGTTATAAGTGCTCAAGAAGATAAGAAACAAGCATTTAGCGGTTATTTCCCTTCGATAAGTGGTATAGGTATGGGATTTAATGCCAATAAAGGCATTATAAAAATGGATTTAGCACCGGGACAATCTATGTCATTGCTAAAAAACGGACTTACTGCCGGCATAACAGCAACACAACCTGTTTTTGCAGGAGGACAGATCGTAAATGGTAATAAATTGGCAAATCTTAATACAGAAGTTAAACAACTGCAACAAATAATTACAGAAAATGAAGTTTCTCTTAATACCGAAACTTATTATTGGCAGCTTGTTTCGCTTAAAGAGAAACTGAAAACTCTTCAATCATTGCAGAATATGTTAAATCAATTGTTTCTAGATGTTGATATTTCTGTTAAAGCCGGCATTAAAACTCATAATGACATACTTCAAATACAATTGGAACAAAACTCCATAAAAAGTAAAATTGTTAACTTAACAAGTTCTATTTCTCTAAGTAAACAAATATTGGCACAATATATTGGTATTATAAATGAAGAAATAGATATAACTGAATCTATTTCATTCAATACCCTTATCACGTCACCGGCTCAATGGAAAGTAAATCACAAAAAAAGTATTTATAATACCAATGAATACAAAATGTTAGAAAAAAATGTTACTGCAAAGAAGCTACAACATAAATTATCCATAGGAAAAAATCTCCCTACATTAGCTATCGGAGCCGGTTATATATACAACAATTTTATGGATAAAGACGAAGCTTTTGGTTTGCTTTACGCGACTATATCCATTCCTATTTCCGATTGGTGGGGAGGTAGTCACAACATAAAAAAACATAAAACTCAAATAAACATTTCAGAAACACAACTCATTGAAAATTCCGAACTTTTAGAAATACGAATGCAAAAAGTATGGATTGAATTAGAAGACGCATATAAACAAATAATGATAGCAAATAATTCTATAGAGCAATCCAAAGAAAACCTACGTATTCACAATGATTATTACAAGGCTGGGACATGCAGCATGAGTGATTTACTTAAAGCTCAATCACTTTATCAACAAAGTAAAGACAAATATGTAGAAGCCTACTCCACTTATCAAATTAAAAAGTTAGAATATATTCAAGTTACAGGTAGATAATTTTCATCTTTTAGAAGTTGTTTAAACAAGAGGGGTGTTCTGAATCATCAGAGCACCCCCTATTCTTATTTGTTATGGCTGATATTAATTGTTTTGGAAAATCACTATACGATTCCAATTATTTGTTTCATAAGGTTGAGTTCCACTACCAAATGCCTGTATCGTTAATCGTCCTCCATCTATACCATATTGATTTACAAGTACATCATATACTGCTTGCGCACGACGTTCCGACAATTTCATGTTATATTCAGGCGAACCTGTTTCGTTATCGGCATATCCACAAATTGTTACAGTTGCGTCGGGGGTAGCTTCAAGCCATTGAGCAATATTATATACGTTAACCAATTGTTCGTTTGAAATCTTAGCCGAATTGATAGTGAATCTTACTGTAGCTAATGGCATATTTGTTTCAACAATATCCACTTCTTGCACTTCAACAATCGGTTCCGGATCAGGACATGGCAATTGTGCCTTTGCTGCGACAAGCTCATTTTTAGTCCTACTTAATTTGCCTCGCAATTCATTCACTTGATCATTCAAATTTTGCATGTAATGCAAATAGGTACAAGGATTGTTTTCGGCAAACTGTACACCTCCAAAATTAAAGCTCAAACCGCCTATTGCTGTAAAATTGATGTCAACGGGTTTTCCGCCAACCGTACCATTGAAATTATCGGCATAGAACTGACTTCTTGCCTCCATGAATATATCCACATATTTACCCGTACGAATTCTGAACTGAATACCTGCCGAAACCGGCAAAGTCCATGTATTATGTCTCAATTTACCATCATTTCCCAACACATTAAGTGCTTTCGACTCCATATCCCAAGTATAAGTACCGCCAAGCCCTACAAACGGATTAATACTGAACACACGCTTGGGATTAACACCACTTACCGAGTTCAACATGTCCCACATGAAATCAAGGTTAAGATTGGCATATTTTGCTTTACTTAAGTCACCGCTTTCCCATTTCATAGAACCGCCCAACGCTGAGAATCGAAATCCCATATAAGGAGAGAACCAACGACCTACACCCAGATTCATGGCAAGTGTAATTTGTCGTTTTGCGTCACCATTAGGAATATAATTTTCCACAAAAGGCATATTTATACCTGCACCCAATTGCAAGAACCAATTGTTGTTCCAATTAGTAGTGTATGTGGTTTTACAATCCACTTCAGTGATAGTCACTTCGGTAACATCTACCACTACATCATCCGGACTTTGATTTTGTGTCTGTGCATTTACCGCAATCGGGAGCAACACTGCCACACTTAGAGCTAAAATAAGTCGTTTCGTTTTCATCTCATTAATAAATTTAATTAAACATCATTCTATTTGTAATTATAACTTAATAACACTTTATCAAATGATATGTTCAAAAACCCATATTCCTTTATTTCTATTTACCAATTTAATTCATTACTTTTGTAAAAAAATAAAATAATATGGTAACAGACAAAGATATTCGTTGGATTCAACGTTTTTCTAATTATAGAAAAGCATTACAAAAACTAACACAAGCCGTAAATATTTTATCACGCGAAAATAACGTAACACAAGATGTTGATGACTTATTAAAAGAAGGGCTTATTCAACGTTTTGAATACACACATGAACTTGCTTGGAAAGTAATGAAAGATTATGCCGAATATCAAGGATATACCGATATTAGAGGCTCTCGTGATGCTATTCGCAAAGCATTTGAAATGAAAATAATTGAGGATAGACGATGGATGGAATCGATAGAAGATCGCAACTTAACATCGCACAATTACGATAACACTACAGCAGAAGAAATCTATAATAATATCATAAGCGGATATTATAAACTATTCATCGATTTCGAAAAAACAATGAACGAAATAATATAAACAATGCCATACGGACTGACCGACATAGATATTCTACGATTGCAAGAATTATTTGCCAATAATGACAAGATTGACAAAGTCATTTTATATGGTTCACGTGCTAAGGGAACGTTCAAACCATTCTCCGATGTTGATATTACACTCATAGGAGAAAATCTATCTCGTACCGATATCAATCAATTATCTTTAGCTATTGACGATTTATTACTTCCCTACCAATTTGATATTTCTATTTTCTCAACACTGAAAAACGAAGACCTTATCGAACACATCAATCGCATAGGTATCACACTTTATCAAAAAAAATAGTGGCGCACTTGAAAAGCACGCCACACCACTATAATATCACAAAATATCATAATTCTAAAAACAGGACACAAAAACACAAAGACAAATATCTATTATAACAGCTATGTTTCTTTGTATAATATTTAAATATGTTCCTTATGTATCGAAATTTGTCTTTCTGTCTTAAATATCATAAAACCACTTTTGTAGTTTTACCACCCTGTTTCTGGATATAAATGCCTTTTTCTGGATTTTCCACTTTCACACCATTCAGATTATAATATTCTACTAGCTCTTTGCTGTCATTGAGAAGTGTCTCTTTAATGTTGGAACTTTCTATTTTCGAAATATTTTTAAAGTCTTTCCATACTTTAGATTTTTTATAAATATCAACAGAATTATGCGGTACTTTTAGTAAACATGTATTTTTGTTAACTCCACCATTTACTATGTCTCCTTCAACTTCTCCCAAAACCCATCTATCACAATATGGTGGGATTGAACTTAATGAAATAATTTCCGATAAATTTGGACAACCTGCAAAAGCCCACTCATTAATCACTTTAACAGATTTTCCTATTTCAACAAAAGATAAAGTCTCACATAATGACATCGCAAATCTTCCAATATAAATTACAGAATTAGGAATTTTTACAGATTTCAATTTACTACAACTATATAAACAATCATCACATAATAATTTTGTTCCGTCCTTTATCTCTACATTTCCTATTGGTTCTTCTCCTTTATACCCTAAACAATAATTATCTAAATATAAAATCCCATTTATTTGACTCTTATACCAACCTGTTTCTTTGAAAGTATCATATCCAATTCTTTTAATATTATTGGACAATTTTATTTCTGTCAAATTAATACAATTTATAAATGCACAATTTTCAAGTGTTTCTACCGAGTTTGGAATAATTATTGATTTTAAATTAGTACAACTATCGTATTTACAACCAGTTATTACTCAATATTTTGTGAGTAATAAGTTAGAAATATGGTCATAACCTTTAAGGGTGCATTCTAAAAGGTGAAGAT
>CAZTFX010000010.1:0-43785 GCA_964613095.1 uncultured Muribaculaceae bacterium
GCGAAGTCGACGCTTGGAGTAGAAGCGATGAACCTTTTGGTCTTCAGTTCTTTATTTATAACAAACTTACGAAAGCAGAAGTGTTAACTTCAAAAATATTCTACCCTACAACAACCGCTTATAAAAGTTTCACATGGAATGACACAAACCTATCTACTTACTTTTCTGGGACTATAGTAGCATTCGGACAATTGGACTCGAATAATAATCGTTATGAATTATATACCTATATTGATGGAGACATGACAAAAAGTAACCACAGAATAGGAATTAAATATTATGGAAAACAAAATACAGAAATTGATTGTTGGGCAAATCCTGCACCAAATCAATTAATTAATCTTGGTAATACGGCATACACACAAGGGTCTCCCGATGGTTCTTTTAACAGCATGGGATGTGCCGATAATGCCATAAACATAGGTGCATATTCTACCAAAAGAGGTTTTACATCCAATAATAATCAATATTACTATTACAAAAATGCAACTAAAGGTGATATTGCATATTTTTCAAGCTACGGAACCGATATCAATGGAAGAACATATCCTGATGTAGTTGCACCCGGATTCACTGTTGTATCTTCCGTAAATAATTATGATACAAGTACTACCGTAACCGGTAAATCAACGCTTGCAAGTGAAATTTCAATAGAAGGAGACAGTCGTAATTATCATTGGGGAGATATGGCTGGAACTTCAATGGCAACCCCTGTTGCAACAGGTAGTATTGCACTCTGGTTACAAGCTAAACCGGATCTCACTCCTACAGAAATACGTTCCATAATGAAAGAAACAGCAACTACCGATAAATTCACTCAAACCGGCAATAGTACACAATGGGGAGCAGGAAAGCTCAACACATATGACGGATTGGTGAAAATTCTGCAAAGTAACGACGATAATAGTGCAATAACCGATATATCAATACCTAATGACGCAGTTCTATTATATCAAAATCCTTCAAATGGAAATTTCTCCATTTTTGTTCAAAATGAAGAAATACTAAAAGTAACTGTCTACACATTAAGTGGTACAATGATATTCAACGAAGCATTGAACACCGATAACGGATTAGTAAATATGCCTCTTTATGACATACTGGGAAACGGATTATACGTGATAAGAATAGAAGGAGCTCAAACTTCATTCTCAAAAAAATTGATAATCAAATAAAACATTACAATATATTTTTATGATTGAATACATTAAAGGAGAAATAGCCGAAATAACCCCTACTTATACCGTTATAGATAATAACGGTATTGGATATTTTGCAAATATTTCCTTAAACACATATACAAGTCTGCAAAATAAGAAATCTGCGACATTATATATTTATGAAGCAATAAGAGAAGACGCACATGTTCTTTACGGGTTCAATGACAGACATGAGAGGGAAATGTTTATGCTACTCATAAGCGTTTCCGGTGTAGGACCTAATTCAGCTCGAATGATATTATCATCACTATCTCCGTCTGAACTAGAAACTGCAATCTCAACTTCCGGTGTCGCAGCCCTTAAAGCGGTAAAAGGAATAGGGGCAAAAACAGCACAACGCATAATTGTTGACCTTAAAGATAAAATAAAAGCACCATCTGACACGTTAAATATACAGATTCCTGCCAATAATGAGATTTTTGATGAGGCTTTGGCAGCACTTGTCATGTTGGGATTCTCACAGCAGGCATCGCAAAAAGTACTAAAAAAGCTACTTACCGATACTCAAGGGCTTAATGTAGAAGATGTTATAAAGAAGGCTCTAAAAATGATGTAAGGTAAAATCTTCTTAAAATCAGAAGACAGCTTTGATAGCACGCTTAACAGAATTAGGGCTATTTTTTAATGAGAAAATACATAACAAAAAAATATATTTTCATATTTACTATTGTATGCGGATTACTTTTGTTCTCGGCATATGATTTTTTTGCATTAGCCCAATATAACAACACAAGTATTTTACCTCCGCCACAAATCCCAAGTCAAGAAACAAAAAAAGTAGCGAACAACGATAGTAGCACAACAAGATTTAAGGTAAAAAGCACTATTCCAAGCAATTACCAAGAATTATATCCTCAAGAGAATCCTGCCGATCTAAAGAATCCATCCAATATTAAGACAGAATCGGAATATGATCCGGCAACAGGTTGTTACGTAATTCGCACCAAAATCGGAGATAATGAAATAACCACCCCATTTATTCTCTCCGGTGAAGAATACAACAATCTCATGTTGCGTCAATCAATGCAAGAATATTACAGAAAGAAGAATAGCATGTCTAACGAACAAGAAAAAGATCCTTTCAATTTTCTTGACATGAATTTTGCTCTAGGTCCATTAGAAAAAATATTCGGTCCTGGCGGTGTTCAACTTAAAACATCAGGTTCAGTTCAAATCAACATGGGAATGAAAAGCAATAAGACCGATAATCCTGCCCTATCTATGGGAGCAAGACGAAAGACCTATTTTGATTTTGAACAAAAAATTCAGGCTAACATAAATGCTTCGGTGGGTAGCAAAATGAAATTCAACATGAGTTATAATACCGATGCTACATTTGATTTCGATTCCAAAAATCTCAAATTACAATATGAAGGAGAAGAAGACGAAATAATAAAGAATATAGAAGCGGGAAATGTGAGTATGACTACCGGGTCTTCACTCATAAGAGGAAGTAATTCATTGTTTGGTATAAAGACTAAAATGCAGTTTGGCAAACTCACTGCAACAGCCCTTGTTTCCCAACAAAATGCTGAAACAAAAACAGTAAGTACACGTGGAGGAGCTCAAACTACAGATTTTTCCATTAATGTTGACGACTACGATGCCAACCGTCACTTCTTCTTAGGACATTTCTTTCGCAATCATTATGACGAATTTTGTTCCAAGCTACCTCTTGTTTCTTCCGGTATCAACATTACACGTATTGAAGTGTGGATTACCAACAAACGAGGAAATTATGAACAATCTCGAAATATCATAGGATTCATGGATTTAGGAGAAAGCCAAGTATTAAGCAATAATCACTGGCTTCCAAATACAGCAATAGAAAATCCATCCAATTCATCCAACAACCTTTTAAACGAAATTTCATCACAATATGCCAATGCACGTTACATTAGCCAGGTAACATCGGTCTTATCCCCTCTTTCGGCTTACGGTATTGAAGGTGGACAAGATTACGAAAAAGTAGAAAGTGCCCGACTGCTTTCGTCTTCGGAATATACACTGAATTCTTCATTAGGATATATTTCGTTGAAATCGGCATTGAATGCCGATGAAGTATTGGCAGTAGCCTATCAATATACTTATCGCGGACAGACCTACCAAGTGGGAGAATTTTCAGGAGATATTGCATCTACCGAACAATCTTTATTTGTCAAAATGCTTAAAGGTACAACAATTTCTCCAAGATTGCCCATGTGGAAGCTCATGATGAAAAATGTTTATTCACTAGGAGCTTATCAAGTACAAAAAACTAATTTCAAATTAAATATAAAGTACTTGAGTGATACAACCGGAACGGAAATTACATACTTACCGGCAGGAGCTATCAATGGTACACCATTACTACAAGTAATGAATCTCGATAAAATTGACAATAATGGTAATTCAGGTGCCGATGGTCGATATGATTTTATTGATGGTTATACAATATATCCATCTACCGGTAAAATAGTATTCCCGGTAGTAGAGCCTTTCGGTTCTCATTTAAGAAAAAAAATAGGTAATGACCAAATTGCCGATAAATATGTTTATCAGCAATTATATGATTCCACACTAACCATAGCACAACAATATCAAGATAAAAATAAATTTATCTTAAAAGGAGAATATCAAGCCTCTTCCGGTTCACAAATACGTCTTAACGCAATGAATGTACCTCGTGGGTCGGTTGTGGTAACAGCCGGTGGCGTTACATTAACCGAAAATAGTGATTATACCGTCGATTACAGTATGGGGATTGTAACCATCACCAATCAAAGCATTATTGACGCAGGAACAAGCATAAATGTATCGCTTGAAAATCAATCCACTTTCAGTATGCAACGTAAAACTCTTTTGGGACTTGACTTGAATTACCAATTCAACAAAGATTTCAATATTGGTGGTACTATAATGCATTATGGAGAAAAATCATTAACCGAAAAAGTTGCAATAGGTAGTGAAACTGTTAATAATACCATTTGGGGATTGAACTTTAATTATAAAACAGAATTCATGTGGCTTACCAACCTTCTTAATAAGATTCCTACAGTAAATGCCACAGCCCCATCCACTCTAAGCATGAACGGAGAATTTGCTCAAATAGTTCCACATAAAGCACAAGCTGGTTCTACACAAGGAAGTTCTTATATTGATGACTTTGAGTCAACCCAATCCGGTATAGACTTACGTTCTCCATATTCATGGTTTCTATCATCAACACCTTATGACAATTCATCAAACGCACTATTTCCAGAAGCGGCATTATCCAATAATGTAGATTACGGAAAAAACCGTGCATTACTATCATGGTATTATATAGACCGTTTGTTTACTCAACGTAATTCTTCATTGTGTCCCGGATATTTAAAAAATGACTTGGCACAACAATCCAACCCCTATGTGAGAGAAATAACATATAGCGAAATCTTCCCTAACAGAGAATTGAATTACGGTGAGTCATCTACAATTCAAACCCTAAACCTTTCATTTTACCCCACCGAGAGAGGTCCTTATAATCTCGACGCAAGTAATATCAACAGTGAAGGTGAATTACTCAATCCGGAAAAGCGTTGGGGAGGTATTATGCGTAAACTTGACAACACAAATTTCAACGCTTCCAATATCGAATATATTCAATTTTGGATGATGGATCCATTTTTGGATAGTGAAAACAACAATTTAGAAGGAGGGGATTTATATTTCAATCTAGGCGAAATGAGTGAAGATATTCTTAAAGATGGATTGAAATCTTATGAAAACGGCTTGCCTATTGATGGTTCTACTGCTTACACCACAGAAACCAATTGGGGACGTGTTTCTTCCAATAATTCTCTCACTTATGCTTTTGACAATACTGCTGGCTCACGTAAAAACCAAGATTTAGGGCTTAATGGATTAAGTACCGAAAACGAAAAGGCTTTCCCTACATATCAAAAATATGTGAATGATTTGAGAATGAAACTATCTCCTGACGCTATTTCAAGTATGGAAAATGATCAATTCTCACCTTTCAACGATCCTGCCGGTGATAATTATCATTTCTATCGCGGATATGATTATGACGAACAGCAGTTATCTATTCAAGAACGATACAAGCATTATAACGGTACCGAAGGTAACTCTCTTTCTCCAGAAGATACCGATGTTGCACTGTATCAATCAGCTCGTAGTGTTCCCGACGTAGAAGACATCAACCAAGACAACACATTAAACGAGTATGAACGCTATTTTCAATATAAAATTTCAATTCGCCCTGAAGACCTTGTTGTAGGTAAAAATTATATCACCAATAAACAAGTTTCACGAGTACGCACTCGTGATGGAAACAGTCCGGAGGTAACATGGTATCAATTTAAAATTCCTGTAAAAGATTTTGAAAAAGCAGTTGGTTCTATTAGCGATTTTTCTACTATTCGCTTTATACGCATGTTTATGACAGGATTTAAAGCTACAACTCACCTACGCTTTGCCACATTGGAACTTATCAGAGGTGAATGGAGACCTTATGATTTCGATTTAAATACAACCGGTGATGTTCCGGCTCAAGGAAAAATCGATATTGACGCTGTCAACATTGAAGAACATGCAGGACGTGAACCGGTAAATTATATTCTACCTCCGGGAGTTACACGTATCATCGATTCAGGTCAATCACAAGCAACACAACTTAATGAACAATCAATGTCATTAAAAGTGACCGACCTTGAACCGGGCAAAAGTCGTGCAGTATATCGCAACACAAGTTTGGATTTACGCATTTACAACCGTTTGCAAATGTTTGTTCACAACGAAGCTCTTATTGATGATTACGTAGGCGTTAACAATGGAGATATGTCTCTATTTGTTCGTTTCGGTTCCGACGTTAAAAATAATTATTACGAATATGAAATTCCATTGGAAGTAACACCTGCCGGAAAATATGGCGATAGAGAAGCCGTTTGGCCTGCCAATAATATGCTTGATTGCGATCTTGATATATTTCCTGCAATCAAGAAACAAAGGAATGCAGAAAAAATGCAAGAAAGCTCCGGAGTTTCTTACAACAAACGTTATTCCATTTCCGACCCTGAACGTCAAAGTAATACAATCACTGTAATTGGTAATCCTTCATTAAGCGATGTGAGGGTTATGATTATAGGTATTAAAAACAACACATCCACTACTAAAAACTGTAATGTATGGGTAAATGAATTGCGAGTGACCGATTTCAATAATGAAGGCGGTTGGGCTGCAAAAGGTAATATTAATCTCGGATTAAGTGATATTGCCGTAATAAATATAGGAGGTCACAAAGAAACTACAGGTTTTGGAGCCGTTGACCAAAGCCTGAGTGAACGCAGACTTGACGAATTAAACCAATATAATATAGCTGTTCAAGCCGATTTAGGACGTTTTTTTCCGGAAAAAATCAAACTTAGAGCACCTATCTATTATTCTGTATCAAAAGAAAAAATAACACCGAAATATAATCCATTGGACCAAGACGTAGAACTTGAAGACGCACTTGAGGCTTGTGCAACCAAGTCGCAACGCGACTCGATTGAAGCATACGCTGTCACAAATAAGACAGTAGAAAGTTTCAGTATCTCCGGCTTGAAATTTGATATTTCCGGTAAAAATCCTATGCCTTGGGATCCTGCGAATTTCACTTTTAGTTATTCATCCAATAAACAACGTAATACAGACCCGAACAACGTATTTGAAAATACCAGTGACTATCGTGGTAGTTTCCAGTACAACTATTCCCCTTATTTCAAACCCTTAAAACCATTCAATAAGTTAAAAGGCAAGAGTAAAGGTATGAAATTCCTTCGTGATTGGGAATTTAACTGGCTACCTGCTTCGGTTGCATTCAACACAAACATGTCACGCTATTATTACGAACAACAAGAACGCAATGAAAGCGATATTGATGTGGATTTACCTATATCGGTAAGTAAAAATTTCTTATGGGATCGACAATTTGCCATAACATGGAATTTTACCAAGTCTTTATCAATGACTTTCAATTCCAATACAACCGCCCACATTGAAGAACCGATGGGTGTTGTAAACAAAAAATTATTCCCCGATAGATATGAAAATTGGAAAGACTCGGTTATTAACAGTATCAAGAGTTTCGGTACGCCTTATTCATACAGACAAACATTTACCGCTAGTTATAAAGCTCCTTTAAATAAAATTGGAGCAACCGATTTCATCACAGCATCGGCAACTTATAACTCTTCCTATAACTGGGATAGAGGAACGACCATTGATTCCATCTCAACAGGTAATACCATCGCAAATCAAGCTTCATTAAGTCTTGACGGACGTTTCAATTTAGAACAACTTTATAATAAATTCACCTATTTAAAAAATGTAAATAAGCGTTTTGCTTCCAATCAAAGGAATTCTGCCGCAAGAAAGGCTAAGCCAAAGAAATTCACACGTACATTCAAGTTAAAAGAAGATACTTCTATTGTCATCAATCACAATATGAGAACAAAGAAGATCAAAATCGTGGCAACCGACACAAAAGGTAAACCTATTGCAGTAAAATCACGTATTATAGACGCAAATAAGGTGGAAATTCTCAATCGTGGAAAAAACAACCTTAAATTTACGATAACAGAAGTCATCAATGAAGAAAAATCGCTATGGAGTGAAATAGGACAACATGCAACACGATTTGCCATGATGGTACGAAATGTAAATATTCGATACAAAAATACCAAAGGTTTATCTTTACCTCAATTTGTACCGGAAATAGGCGACGCATTCGGTCAAACCAATCGCTACGATGTTATGGCTCCGGGTCTTGACTTTGCATTTGGGTTCACCGATGACAGCTATATCCAAAAAGCAAAAAATAACGGTTGGTTATTATGTGATGAAAGTCAAACATCACCCGCCATATATTCAAAAACTTCTGAATTCAATTTGGAAATAGGTTTGGAACCCGTTCGTGGATTAAAAATAACACTTACATCCAACAGAACCGACAACCGAACCAATCAAATACAATTTATGTACAATGATATGAACACCATATATTCCGGCAGTTATACAAAAACGCACTGTGCTCTTGCCACTGCATTACGAGGCAGTTCTGCCAATGATGGTTACAATAGTGATGCATTTAATAAATTCATTGAATATATTCCTCAAATCAGAGGGCGTATCGAGCAACAATATACAGGCAAATCTTATCCATCTACAGGATTTATGCAAGGACATGCTCTTGCAGGACAGACTTTCGATCTCAATCAAGGAAGAACAAGTGAGACAAGCAGTGATGTTCTTATTCCTGCATTTGTAGCCGCATATTCGGGAATGAATCCCAATAAAGTTACTCTTAACCCGTTTCCGGCATTATCTGAAATGTTACCAAACTGGCGCGTTACATACGATGGATTGATTCAAATCGGTAAAATTCGTCAATATTTCAAGAGTTTTGTGTTATCTCATGCTTACCAATGTACTTACTCAGTAGGCTCATTTACCTCTTATAGCGATTGGTTATCTATTGGAGACGGCTTAGGCTTCACACGAGATCAGCTCACCCAAAACCCTATTCCATCATCTCCTTATAACATATCTTCGGTTGCAATAACCGAGAAATTTGCACCGCTTATAGGTGTGAATGCAACAATGAACAATAATATTTCATTTAATGCCGAATATCGTGACAGTCGTACACTTACATTAAATTCGGACGCAGGACAAGTTGTTGAAGCCAATACTAAATCGTTTGTATTTGGAGCCGGATATAAATTTGTCAATTTCAACTCTTTCTTAAAAATCAAGGGTAGTCAAAAAGGTGTAAGTAATGACCTTACTTTAAATTTGGAATGTAATTTATCTAATAACAACGCGCTTATACGTAAGATTGATACACAAATCACTCAAGCAACAAGTGGAAGTAAGACATTATCTATCAATTTTACGGCTAATTACGTTATGAGCAAACGAGTAACACTTGGTGCATATTTCGACCATCAAGTGAACACCCCGCTTGTATCATCCAGTGCATACCCAACAACCAACAGCAGTTACGGTATCTCCATCAACATGTCCCTCGCAAGATAAAATGAAATATTACGCTAATATGTAATCCTGGTTAAAAAGAAAGCGATATATCTTGAAGATACATCGCTTAACTTTTATCTCAGAAATTCTTTAATCAAAAAGACCGCTATTATTTAGTAGCTTTTTTACGATTACCGTAACGGCTCATGAACTTATCTACGCGACCAGCAGTATCGACAAGTTTTTGCTTACCTGTAAAGAATGGGTGAGAAGAACTTGTGATTTCAAGTTTCACTAATGGATAAGTTACGCCATCGATTTCAATAGTTTCTTTAGCAGCTACTGTTGAACGAGTGATGAATGTTTCACCGTTTGACATATCTTTGAATACTACTTCACGATAGTTTGATGGATGAATGTCTTTTTTCATTTCTATGTTTCTTTTTTATTATTAATCAATTAATCATCGTGCCGGTAATGCACGAATTCTCGTAATGGCGTGCAAATTTACGAATACTTTTTCAAATACAAAAATTTTTCACTTGTTGTTTCGATTTATATTCAAGTTTTTCCTTAAAACTTAAATTTCACCTCATAGCAATATCTATACCAAGCACATATATTTTCACTCTCCGTACTCTTCAAGATAGAGTTTACATGCTTGTTCAAGTTCGGCATACCATTCTGCACCAAAACGACGGATTAAAGGCTCTTTTAGGAATTGATACACGCGCACGCCTTCTTTACGTCCCAACACTTCGGCACACTTGCAAATTTTCCAGCGATGAAAATTAACAGCAGTAAATTTAGGATATTTCGTGAGACGTAATGGATAAAGATGACATGAAATAGGCTTGTAAAAATCTATTTTTCCTTCACGGTACAATTTTTCAATAGCACAATAGCACATACCGTTTTTTCCATAGCATGAGAACACACAATTTTTACCATCTACGATTTGAGTCACAAGGTCTCCTTCCTCGTCGATATAGCCCACTCCCTTTTCTTTTATTACCTCCTGTGCTTTTGGTAACAATTCATTCCATACATCGGGCAGAATACGCTTTAGTGTTTCATATTCTTCCTCTGTAATGGGTGCTCCGGCATCCCCTTCAATACAACACTCGCCAAGACACTTGTCCAAATCACATAGAAAAAAACGTTCCACGACATCTAGGCTTACCAGTGCATCCTGAATTTGTAACATCGCTATTTCCTCTTCCATTATTAATAATGATGCCATTCGCAACGCATGGCTATGCAAATGGCATCAAAGATGTTATCATTTAATCAATGAAAATATTCTAATAAAATTATTGTTTACCCGAAACAGCTACGCTTGAATCAATCTTGCGAACCAATCCTTGAAGCACTGCACCCGGGCCTAATTCTACAACTTCAGTCAAGCCGTCGGCAACCATAGCTTGTACACTTTGAGTCCAACGTACAGGAGCTGTAAGTTGTGCAATAAGATTAGCTTTGATTTCAGCAGGGTCAGTATGAGGTTTGGCATCCACATTTTGATATACAGGACAAACCGGAGTTGTAAATTCTGCTTTTTCGATTGCTGCAGCAAGTTCATCTTGTGCAGGTTGCATAAGCGGAGAATGGAATGCACCACCCACTTTCAACTTCATTGCACGTTTTGCTCCTGCTTCAAGTAATAATGGACATACTGCATCAATACCTGTTACTGTACCTGAAATCACTACTTGACCGGGACAATTATAATTAGCCGGAGCTACGACATCATCTATAGTTGCACATATTTCTTCGACTTTTTCATTTGGCAATGCTAAAACGGCAGCCATTGTTGAAGGTGTTATTTCACAAGCCTTTTGCATAGCCATCGCACGAGTTGCAACAAGTTTCAAGCCTTCTTCAAAAGAAAGTGCTCCAGCTGCCACCAATGCAGAAAATTCACCTAAAGAGTGTCCTGCAACCATATCGGGTTTAAATTCTTCACCTAAAGTTTTTGCAAGGATTACAGAGTGTAAAAATATTGCAGGTTGTGTAACCTTAGTTTGGCGAAGGTCTTCTTCTGTTCCTTCAAACATCAAATCTGTAATACGGAAACCTAATATCTCATTAGCTTTCTCGAATAGGTCATGAGCCAATTGATTATTTTCGTATAAGTCCTTACCCATACCAACAAATTGCGCTCCTTGACCGGGAAATACAAATGCTTTCATTTCTATAAATTCTTTACTTTTCTATTTTCAAGGTGCAAAGGTAGCAATTTTTCTACACATTTCAGCTATCCACAATATTTTAATTGCAATTATTATGCATGTTTATAGAGACTTTGTTTCAAAATTCGATTTTTTGCGTTACCTTTGTTAAATTAAACAACAAATAGAACAACAAACATTATGATTAATAGTATATTTAACTTCATGAACCTAGGTACAGGTGAAATAATAATTATTGTATTTGTTATTCTTCTTCTTTTTGGAGGTAAGAAGATTCCTGAATTAATGAAAGGAATTGGAAAAGGAGTACGCAGTTTCAAGAAAGGCATGAACGAAATTGAGGACGAAATCAACAAGCCGATTGAGGAAGACAAGAAAGAAGAAAAAAAATAATAATAAAATCAACCTAAGCCAAAAGCATAACAACAGTTCTTTCCTACACACAAAGTTCTGTTCTTATGTTTTTATGTCTAAAGAAACGCATTGATGGGAAAAGGAGAACTTACCGAGATGTCATTTTGGGATCATGTGGAAGAACTTCGCAGCACACTGTTAAAAATTGGAGGTGTGTTGGTGTTTTTTGCTGCTGCGTTTTTCTTCTTTATGCCCGACATATTTGATAGTATCATTTTAGCTCCATGCAAAGGAGATTTTATTCTGTATCGCACATTTGAAGAAATAACAAAGAAATTCCCATCATTACCGCAATTTACTACCGAAGGATTTAAAGTTGAACTTATTAACATTAAGTTGGCTTCTCAATTCTTTATACACATGACAACATCTTTATGGTTAGCTCTTGTTTTTGCTTTTCCGGTGGTTATATGGTTGCTCTGGAACTTTATAAAACCTGCACTATATGAACATGAACGTAAAGGTAGTGAGAAAGCATTTTTAATAGGAATTATAATGTTCTTTATTGGTGTTGCAGTGGGATATTTTGTAGTTTTTCCCATTACATTACGTTTCCTTGCTGAATATAAAGTAAGTGAACTGGTACCAAATCAAATTTCACTAGATTCCTACATGGATAACTTTCTTATGCTTATTTTCATCATGGGAATCGTATTTGAAATGCCTTTGGTAGCATGGATTTTGTCTAAAATGGGATTCCTGCACCGTGAATTTTTCCATAAATATCGTCGCCATGCAGTGGTTGCACTATTAGCATTAGCCGCATTCATCACTCCCACAGGAGATCCGTTTACACTAACGATTGTATTCCTTCCACTTTATCTGTTGTTTGAACTAAGTGCATTTTTTGTGTCCCCTACCCCCAGAGACGACGATGAAGAATAAAAAACGAGGAACAAACTGCACCTCGTTTTCACATCCGGTCAACTTTTTTATCTTATAAAGTTTGTCTTAATTTGCTCTTCCGGTTCAGGATGTTCAATACCTACTGAACGACCTGCTTCTATACATTTCAACAACCATGCAATGTTATGTCCTAATGTACGCATAGTTTGCATGCCTTCTAGATCTTGTATCACCTCTTCCGGCGTATTTCCATGTACTTGATTCCAATATTGAGAAGATACCACAGGCATATTTCTTATGGTGAAATACTTGTTTAATTCATCAAATGTTGCACTTGCACCACCACGACGGCAACTCACTACCGATGCGGCAGGTTTAAATTCCAACGCCTTCTTTCCTGAATAGAATGCCCTATCCATAAACGAAATCATTGCACCATTGGCACTTGCAAAATGTACCGGTGCTCCAAAAACAAATGCGTCACAATCCTTGGCTTCATCAATAAACACATTCACAATATCATCTATAGCACAATGCTCGGCATCACGACAACCGCCACATGATAAACAACCGGATATAGGACGAAGACCTATCCAAAAGTTCTTTGTTTCAATGCCATCGGCATTCAACGCTTTTGCCACTTCTTGAAGTGCTGTATATGTACAACCTTCATGGTGCGGACTACCATTCACCAACATTACTTTCATAATATTTTATTTTTTATTCTTTACACTTGAAATATCTTTTATTACCAATCCCGATAACATAAATCCGAATATTGCAGTAATATGAACAAGAGAACCATTAATTTGTGCTTTTTTTCCGTCCCAAGTACTTTTTGAATCTATATCTATAATTTCTCCCTTATTTTCCAGTAATTCTTCACTATAAACACATTTAAATTTACGTTTTGGGAAAGTTCTAAATTTTTTGAATCTGCGACGTAATGCTGCTCCTAATGGGCAGCCCTTCACATCCCAAAATTCGGCAACACGTACACTTGTAGGATCAAGTTTTAATGCAGCACCCATTGAAGAAAAAAGTTTTAGATCTTTAGATGTTACATTAAGTATTAGATGAGCTTTATCTTTCAAACTATCTATAGCGTCTATCACATAATCATATTCATCAAGATTAAATGATTCGGAATTTTCTTCGCTATACACATCTTGACAAGCTATTATCTCTGCTTGAGGATTAATTTCAAGTAATCGGTCACGTAATACCTGTACTTTAGGTAATCCAACTGTCGCAGTCGTTGCCATTAGTTGGCGATTTATATTGGATACGCACACACAATCACTATCCACAATCGTGAGATATCTTATGCCGGAACGTATAAGGCTTTCAGCACACCAACTACCCACACCTCCAACACCGAACACAATCACTCGTTTTTCGGCAATGATGTTCATCACATCAGCTCCAAGCAAACGTTCACCTCGTTGAAATATATTTTTCATGTTACAAATATAATAAGAAACCATAAACAACACCTAATTAAAATTATAAAAGTTGGCTATCTCACGACAACCAACTTGTTAACCTTAAAATCTAATACCATGAAAAACACTCTGCAAAAATACACATTTGAACCTTAACTATCCAATAGCTAAAAACATTTACGAAGCCCATTTAACTTTATTTAGGTAAAGATATTTATTTGAGCTATCTTTGCAGGTAAAAAGAAAATAAACACAAATCAAAATTATGGAAATATTACTACTTTTATTCGGTTTGGGATTACTTCTTGCCGGAGCTAATTATTTGGTAGAGTCATCGGTTGCAATAGCTCAGCGTGCAAAATTATCCAATTTCGTAATCGGTCTTACCATTGTAGGTATCGGCACATCAACTCCTGAACTATTGATATCACTGTCTTCTGCTATTAAAGGACATGGAGATATGTCTTTAGGAAATGTGGTTGGTTCTAACATCTGTAATGTATTATTAATTTTAGGACTAACAGCAATTATCAAACCATTTACAATAGAACGAAACACATTAAAACGAGATATTCCTTTCAACATCTTTACTTCATTTTTTCTTATTGCACTTTTATACATCGATCAATTTTTATTTAATATAAAAGGGCTCTCTCTTTCTCGCATTGATGGTATAATATTCATGATTATTTTTGCCTCTTATATGTGGTATACAATACGAGCAAATAAAACTCCGGAAGAATATGAAGAATCGGCAAATAGTTCTCTTTCAGGAAAACCGTTATGGCTAACGATTGTTATTGCAGTGTCTTCACTAGGTATTTTATTGTGGGGAGGCGACATGTTCCTTGATTCAGCAGTTAGTCTTGCAAAAGAATGGGGAATGAGTGAAGCTGTTATATCTTTAACCATTGTTGCAGTAGGAACTTCCCTTCCGGAACTTGTAACAAGCGTAATTGCAGCCGTAAAAGGTAATGCACAACTTGCATTAGGGAACGTTTTAGGTTCTAACATTTTCAACATCTTGTTGATATTAGGTATATCATCGGCTATCTCACCATTTGAAATTATAGGATTTAGTACAGTCGATTTCATAATGCTCGTAGCTTCTACCGTAATAGTATATGTATCGGCATTCATCCTTGGTAGAATGAAAGTAATTCGCACAGAAGGTATTATATTTATGTCAATCTATATAGCCTATACCCTTTACTTACTATTGTAATGACTTTTATAATGCTGAAATAGGCAGTTTGACAACATATAAGTCAGACTGCCTATTTTGTACGCCCATGGGGAGTCGAACCCCAATCGAAGGAACCGGAATCCTTTATTCTATCCATTGAACTATGGGCGCAAATTACTCTTTTTGCTAAATTTCCTTATTTGAATTGGCAAAAGTAATAAAGAATTTGTAGTTTTGCAACTGACAATTTTTAATTCTAATATAATGAATGTAAAAATAGAGGAAAGTTGGAAACAAGTCCTTGCCAATGAATGGAACAAAGACTATTTCATTAAATTGACCGATTTTATACGTAAAGAATACGCAACGACTACCGTTTTCCCACCCGGGAAAGAAATTTTTGCTGCTTTTGACGCTACGCCTTTTGATGATGTAAAAGTAGTGATTATCGGTCAAGATCCTTATCATGATGTCAATCAAGCCAACGGACTATGCTTTTCCGTAAGAGATGGAATACCTTTTCCTCCGTCTTTACTTAATATTTTCAAAGAAATACAAGACGATTTAGGCACTGCTATCCCAAAAAGCGGAGATTTAAGTCGCTGGGCAAAACAAGGGGTTCTTTTACTAAACTCAACTCTTACTGTGAGAGCCCATAATGCAGGCTCACACCAGAACAAGGGTTGGGAACAATTTACCGATGAAGTAATTCTTCAACTAGCACAACAAAAAGAAAATCTTGTATTCATTTTATGGGGTTCTTATGCCATAAAAAAAGGCGCTTTTATTAATAGAATGAAACACTTGGTTTTAACATCTCCCCACCCATCTCCACTTAGTGCATATAGAGGATTTTTCGGAAATAAACATTTCTCTCAAGCAAACAATTATCTTATAAAACATGAAAAAACTCCAATAGAATGGTAATTTTGACAATTAAATGTTATGAGAATTAAGATTCTATACATATTCCTACTAATGTCGTTTTCTATTTTACAGGTAAAGGGACAAATAAACGAAAATGATACACGCACACAAGTAGCCGATTCCAGATTCAAATCATTACAAGTACGACTCGTCGGAAATGATTATTTCCCTCCTATTATCACATTAAATGGAGATGATAAAATCAAAATTTCATTTGATGAATTGAGTGAGGAACAATCCTATCTGCGATACAGTGTAGTACATTGTAATGCCGATTGGACTCCCAGTAACCTGATAGAAAGCGAATATGTATCAGGATTCAATTATGCCGATATTACCGACTGTAAATTTTCTTTAGGTACATTATGCCATTATGTTCACTATTCGTTCTCTTTACCCAATGACGAAATACAATTTCTAATTTCAGGCAATTATTTGGTGAAGATATATTATGAAAATGAACCTGAGAACACTTTGTTACAAGCAAGATTTTATGTAAGCGAGAATGCAGTATCTGTCGGTACTTCTGTCACAAGCCGTACTGATATTGACTACAACAATGAACATCAACAAGTATCATTCATAATAGATACTAAAGATTACCAAATAAGAAACATGTACAACGATATCAAAGCATACGTTTCTCAAAACAGTCGTTACGACAATGAAGTTATGGTAAATCGCCCTCTTATGGTATCAGGAAAGAAAATTACCTATGACCATAATAGAAGTCTTATTTTTGAAGCAGGCAACGAGTTTAGACGTATGGAGACCGTCGTTCAATATGGAATATCGATGAATGTGGAGAAAATGAGTTTCCATCATCCATATTATCATGCACAATTGTTTACAGATAATATGAGAAATCAAGAACCTTATATTTATGACAAAACACAAATGGGACGCTTCACAATAAGAAGCAGTGAAGCCAACGATTCCGACAATGGTGCCGAATATATTGTGACACATTTCTCTCTTGATACCGGCGGACAAATAAGTGGAGGAAACATCTATATCAATGGAGAATTTACCAACAACCTTTTTACACCATCTACATTGATGAAATATGACTTGTCAAGTGGATTATATACAACCGATTTATTACTCAAACAAGGAGCTTACAATTATCAATACCTATTTGTTCCCGATGGTAGTTCACGCGGATATTCTTCTATTGAAGGAAACAAATACCAAACTGTAAACGAATACATGGTGCGTGTATATCACCGTGACCCGTCATCTCGCTATGACCGTCTTATAGGATTCGGCATAACATTTTCCGGTAAATAAGAAATATTCTATCAGAATGGGTAACCTATGGCAATGTGAAAAGCAAGGCTATTCTTGAACGATTTCATATTATAATAGCCTTTTTTACCTGTATCGTAAGGAGCATGGATACCTATCCCCAAATCTCCACGAATCACTAGCATTTCCATATCGAAACGTAATCCGACACCGGTACCTAGAGCTAATTCTTTAAAAAAGTTTCCTTCTCCCAATGCTCCTCCGGGTCGTAAATTATCCTTTTTCAACAACCACACATTTCCAGTGTCAAGGAATAGAGCCCCATGCAAATATCCCATAATAGGGAATCTCAATTCAGTATTGAATTCAAATTTAAACGTACCGGTTTGGTCATAATATCCGTTTTTAACCTTGTTCCCAGGATGATAACTACCGGGACCAACCGAACGTACCGCAAACGCACGCAACGAGTTTGCTCCACCGATATAGAACTGTTCACTATATGGAACTTGGCTTGAATTTCCATAGGCATGAGCAGCTCCGGCAAAAACTCTGAACACAAGCCATTGCTTTGAATGAACTCCGTGATAAAGTCTACATGAAAAGACCAATTGGGATTGAGCCTTTACAAATTGAGAGAAAGGCGTACCGAACATTTTTTTTTCTCCGTTCTTCTTTCCGGCAAGTTCCCAAATACCTGAAAATATGTTTCCGGCTTCCATCACATTAGAAGTCCAAACCAATGTATTATTCTTATCTATCACTTTATCATAAGTATAGCTATAACTCATCATCGGGATAAACTGATCTCGAAAACTTAATGCTACAGCCGGATTTTGAGCCATTGCAGAATCAAATGCTGCTGTTGTACTCAACATTTTTGTATAAGTGAGTTTAAACGGAGTAAATTCATTTAATGAATTTCTATTTGCATGCCATTCCCAACTGAATCCGGTTCCAAACTGTACCATTTTAAAGAAGCTCGGACGATTCAATAAATCGGCAGATAATGAAATACGTGTCCAATTAATATATCGTCTACTTCTATCCACAAACTTTGGAGCAAGAAGTCTCGGAAATGATAAAGTTGATTTAACTCCAAATTCATAGGAATTTATAGACCCTGTATTATTATCATTACCTCCCTTACCTGTTTGCCATTCATATCCTGCCGTAAATTGAGTTGTTAATTGTTCTCCTCCCCCAAACACATTTTTATGAGTGAGAGAAGCAACAAGTCCCGGACCAATATAACTATTGGATTTAGATGTAGCTTGAAGTTCCAAAGCAGCTTCTAATGGTTGATCCAATGTACACAAAACTTTTATATCAAGGCTATCACGTCCTCTTAGTGAGTCTAGAGGAGGAACATCTATATTCACCGAACTAAATATACCCATTCTAGACAAATTCAATTGTGTTTGGTCTATATCACGCACTCTCATCATACGCCCTTTTCTGAAACGTAAACAAGAAGGAATAAGATCATCACGCAATTTTATCGGCATCATCTTTATTACAGTACCCCTTGCTGTTTCTATTGTATCGGGATAGCCTTTTCCTCTACTCCGATTAACAGTAGTCTCAATATCACCCACATAATATTTCTTCAATGCAGCAGACTTTATATTATCGGCAAGAACCATACGTAAAGCAACTTTCCCCTTTCTTATTGTCGTATCTGCAAGATACTCAATAAAATCAGGTTGAAAATAATAATATCCCATATTACGCACTTTTGCCGATATGTTTTCACGTAAATAACTTAAAGAATCGGTAATATAACGTTCCCCTACTTGTAAATATTCACTACGACGAGCCAATGAATCAATTGCACGTTCAAGAGGTGTTGTTCCTCCTATATATTCGATATTGGAAAATGTATATGGTTTCCCTAATTCAACAAAATAAGATAATTTTGCTTTCTTAGTATTTTTCTTATTTCCTATAAGTTCATATTTAGCCTTCCCTGCAAAATATCCATGATTATCAAGTATGGATTTCATCATCTCAACTCGCAATGCAGGATTTACATCATCAATCACTACCGGTTGATCTACAAGTTTCTCATATAACCAGCCTTTCAGCCCTTTACTGTCGGAATTCCAATGGTTATACACCCACAGTCCAATAGGGAATGGTGTACGGATATAAGGAGAATACAAACTGTTATTAGGTTTAACATTTATCACGTCAAACAGATAAGTATCTACTTCACTTGGGACTTTTTCACCTTTGTCAGGAACTATTTCAAACTTTTTTACACCTGTATATAACTGTTCATCTTCAGCCAATTTGCTTGTGGTAGAACAAGACGTTATTACTGTTATCACAGATGATACCAGCAACAACATAAATATATTTTGTTTCAACTTACTCATTTTTATTAATATTCTTGTTAGGAATCGTAAGCTCTTCAAGTTTTACTATTGTATCACGAGGTGCAATAGTTCTACTATCACTGCGTTTACGACGACCAAAACGGAAGAAATTCCTTAATGAAGATAATTTTCTCTTCATTACAAAAGCTCCACCGGTTTCGGTTACTTCTCCCTCTAAAATACTTTCATATCCGGTATGACGGAATAATTTCACCGACATCGAACCACTTTGATTCAACATATATACAAATGAAATATCATTCAACAGACTATTGGCAAAATTATCTTCGGTATCACCTCCGGGATTATAATTTCCACCTACAACTATTTTAAATCTGTCATTAAATAGCGATTTTGAAATCTTATAAGAATAAGATGTTGATTTTGAAGTTGCATCTCCCCTTGTTTCATCATATTGGTTAACTCCAAGTGTCAAGTCAACACCTTTTATTGTGTTTGCAGCCCATCGGTTTATTTGAGAATTTAAGAATGAGTATAGTGGATTGCTTGACATATTGGCTGTCGTTCCCTGACCTGTATATGTATTGTAAAGCAACAAATTTATTGCTTGACTTGAACGTTGTGACGGAGACATTGATAAGAGTTCATTTTGTACAGTAACATCATCATTCGTACTCAAGTCAAATTCAAGATTCATATTATTCAATGTGTTGGTCACACTCAATGACACAAGGAAATTAATAAGTCGAGAGTCCTGCCCTTCTTGTGAAACACTGGCTTTCATCGTGTCAACAGCCTTAATATTCAACACAGGATTTAATACATCACCTGTCCACGACACATAACTACCTTCTGTAAATTCAAATAACTTTTCCGACAACAAAGGTGGTGTATAACGAACAAAGCCATCGGACAATGTATATTGCCCAACCAAACGCATGTCTCCCAAAGAACTTTGTGTGTAATTTAATATTCCGCTACCTTCTATTTCCACTCGATCATTACCACTATTGGATAAATACACGTTAAACTTAGAACCTTGTTGAATATTTAATTTTGTATTAAGTTTGAAATTGGATGTTGAAATATGAGTATCCAAAGAATCGATTTCAGTCTTGGCTGTATCTGCAAAACTCACGAATTTCACCATATTTTCATCCGTTTGTGTTGAAATAGCAGAAACATCGGTTTGCATAACATAGGTAAGATTAGTTGCAGGCAACAATGTCAAGTTTACACTCATATTAAGATCATTCATTGTTCCCTTTGCAGTTGCATCAATATTCGCATAGCCCTTACCAAAGACTTCCATCTTGCGACGTTGCTTACTATTTACAAATTCCACATTGTTACCTTTCAGACTCATATCAATGCGAGGATTATCCAATTGCAACATATCGACATAACCATCTATACTTATGACATTCTTATTACTACCGTACACTTTAAATCCATCAAATCTTATCAAACTGTAATCTACAGGAATTTTTGTATCAGATAATGTAAGATGCGAACCAAATAACGGCAAATTTATTTCAGCTCCATCACTCTGCAAATAACCGTTTATTATAGGTTCGGTAAAACTACCCACAAGATTCATAGAACCATTTAAAGCACCGGTAAGATTAGCCATATTACCGGGAATGAATGGATTTGCAACTTTCAAAGGAAAACTATCCACAGTAAGAGTTATATTATATGGATATGCCGAAGTTGTATCATTCAAAGAACCTCTTGCTACAATGGTTTTTCTTCCATCTATATCAAATGCCGAAGCCAACCGCACATAATTCTTAACAGGATCCAGTTCCAAACCCAATTTGAAATCAAAATCTCCAACCGGTTTACGATTATACTTAAATTCTTTAAGTTTGGTAATACCTCCACCCCATATATTCTTACCATCAAATTTCAACTTGACATCAGCACTAAGTTCTCCACTCATAGGCGGAATATAAGGCGACACCTTTAACCATTCAGAGATTTGTACACCGCCCACACTCAACAATACATCTTCTTGGTTATGTTTCTCATGGTCGTGTTGAGTGCGTAATGACACAAAACTTGAATCACTTTTTAGACTCAAATCAGCATCAAAATGTCGTTCTATATAATTATATGCAATTATATTACCTTCGTTTACTTTCCACTTTCTATATCCTATTATAGGTTCTTTTGGGAAAACATTCACATTTACAACCGTATCAGATAAGAAAGCATTTAAACCTATACGGAATCCTTGTTCACCTTTTATATTCTGTTGTTCAAGTAACCCTCCTACAGCATTACCTCGTATTCCGCCACGCAAGGTAACTTGAGCAAATTCATCATAGGTACCCGGACGATTTCCTACATGAAGATTATATGATATATATTTATTTTTTTGTGTTGCATACAAACTTACCGTATCAAGTAACAATGTACCGGACGCAAGACCCAATATATGCCCATCCATATAAATTGTTGTATCATTCACAATATCGAGTGTCATTTCATCCATTTTCACATCATAGGCTTTCAATGCTTGTTGTAACAAGTTATTCTCACCCACTTTCATATCACAAGAAAACTGTGGTAAAGCTGCTTGTAAAGTATCTACATCAAAATATTTGGCATTAATCTCATGTTCCAGTATCTTTTGACATTTTGTAATACCGGTTAAAAAAGAATCTATACCACAAGACGCATTGAAATCAATAAACATTTCATTTTCTTGAGCATATAACATTATATTATCTTTAGAGCTTGCAAAAGAAGCATTCAATCCAGAGGTTTCATAAGACACATCAGGTAAAACCCATTTGAAATCACGTAAATTCATATCTACCTCATAAGTGTTATCAGAAATATCAGCAGTACCATATGCCACAATACGTCCTTTTCCTCTTGAGGTTGTTCCCGATAGATTCAAAGCTTTCAAGTCAACATTATTTATGTTACCATCCACAGCAAATTCATACAAGCTCGTATCCAATACACAAGACAGACTCATGTTCAAATCGCAATCCACATTCTTTGACTCAAAATTCACTGTTGCGTGTTTTTCCACCAAATGTGCCGTTGCATTCATATTGCGATAAATTTTATCCTCATAAGTCATATCATCTATCGCTATGGCTGCATCTATTCTAGTTTTTGTATTAAAAGGATCATAGCCCACACCTTTAATGTTAGCTCTTGCCGAAATATTTTTCAATTGAGCATAAGGAAGAACTGACTGCATGGGGAACGAATCCATTCGCATACTTGCATCATAACTTTCCACTTCTCCATTCCATTCACCTTTAAAGACCATTCCCCCATCAATCAAGTGCAAATTCAAATTTGCATTTGCTAAATCAGGTGTATACTCAACTGCTCCATTAAGTCGCATTTCAGGGAAATCAATCTGCTTATACATTGCCGTATCCGACAACATTATAGGTTTTGCAAAATTCAAGTTTTGCATATTTCCTGTGAAATTAACATTTGCAGCAAGTTGTTCCACATTCATTATATGCTCCAAATGCCCCGCAGCCTCAACAGCTACGAATCCCGGCATATTCATCAATGCTTTTTTCAAATCCAAATATTTTGAAGAGCCATCCACATCTAAATTCATTTCGATAGGATTATATTGCGGAATATGCGATAACATAGGTTGCATTGACGGATACAGATAACCGACTTCTCCCAATCCTAAAATTGCAGTCAAATCAAGTTTTATAGGAGCCATATCATTTACTGTAAAATCGGAACCTACAACTGCGTCAAGAATTAAGCTAGACTGCATTGTTTCCATTTTTACGTTTTCAGCCTTCATCGTCCTACTATCTATGGCAAAATCACCTTGACCGGATATAACAAACACCCCACATCGTTCACGAGCAGTAAGTTGTACCAACGACAACCTTAAATCAGTGCCTTTATTGTAAAAACTATCAATTGCTACATTTATATCATGTATTTCAAGATAATTCATATCCAAACCCTCATTAGGAATGGTATCACTCATTGCATATATAACATGAGAATCATTTAATCTCAATGCTTCAGCATTAATAGTCCATAATGCTGCATCACTTGCAACATTTACAGAAGTACTATCTATCGACATTGAATCATCTGCAAGATATTCCGGCGCAGGATAACGATAATTCACATCAACACTATCAATTCCCAAATATCTGACATTAACCTTACGCTTACCTAAATCTATTACACCATTATTCATTGTAGCACAACCTACTTTCGTATTCAAATCTTGAATAAGAGGTAACATTTGCATATTGAATGTAATGTTTTCCATTTTAACCTTACCCATATTAATAAGCCATGCCACTGTTGAAGTAGAATCCTCTTCAATACTTTTTTGTTTACTCGAATCAAGAAGCATATCCACACTTCCACCATTTAGTATAACATTCCTTAGATTTATCTCATTTTTATCTAGTAATATATCGGAATTTTCAAGTTTAAAATATTTTACTCTGGCACCTAATACCATTGAAGAATCCTCACTCACCATTTTATACACAGCATTTTTAAGCTCAACACGCTGTATATCTGTTTTCATGTTTAAAAGAGGTAAAAATTTAACATCAACAAACATTTCTTCAGCATATACCATTGTATCTCGACTCGCATCAAGAATCAATGCTCGTTTCACGTCAAGATTGAGAGGAAATTTCAATAAAATACGGTCTATATCAATTGTCATAGACGTATTCTTATTAACATAGGATACAGCCAAATTCTTTACACCTTTTTGAATTATCGGTATATACAATAAACATGGTACCAATATGATTATGGCAAATATTACGCCTATCACCCATGCTATTATTTTTTTTATTTTATTGCCTTTCCCTGCCATATAGATGAATTTATTATTTCAATCTATTCATAATAATCAGTATCAAGTTTCTTATTGATCAAATCCAAAAGTCCGAACTTCATAACCAAAGAACCTATTATTATACCACTTAGATTTGCTATTATATCATAAATATCCATGTGACGTCCTATCTCCATTATTTCTTGTAATAATTCCATTGATACACTAAACAAGAATGACATCATAATCAACAATATATATGAAATAAAATCAGGTTCTTCGAAATAGAGAAACTTTGAAGATTCATAAATCATAACCATTACCCAAAATCCATACATTAAAGCATGAATAATCTTATCGGCTCCTTCAAACAATTGAACTTGATTTATTTCAAAAGGATTATTGTCAAGAGACACATAAATAATTACAACGAAAGTTATCAATGATAAAAGACCCGACGGTATTTTATTTATAAACTTTTTCATAGACTTTTTTATTACTTAACAGAATATATGCAAAGATAACATTTATCAATCTATTATACAAAATAACATTAATACATTATTGTTTACGTCATTTTTTTCTAACTTTGCAGAAAATCATCACAAAAACAACTTTTTATACAATAAAACAGAAAAAAATATTATAAGATGTCAAAAGATACAACTTTCAGCACAAAGTTTGGACTTATTGCTGCAACAGTAGGTTCCGCTGTAGGTTTGGGAAATGTTTGGAGATTCCCAAGTTTGGCTCAAGAAAATGGAGGCGGAGCTTTCCTATTAGTTTATATAGGTTGCATTTTCATTCTTGGTATTCCTGTAATGCTTGCTGAATTTTCTTTAGGTCGTGCAGGTCGTTCCGATTCCGTAGGATCATTCAAAAACCTTACCCCAAACAAAAAATGGTGGATTGCAGGATGTTTCGGTTTATTTGCCTCCTATCTTATTTTAGCATTTTATATGGTAGTGGCAGGCTGGACCATAGAATATCTATGGGAATCAATAAGTGGAGGTTTATATGCAGGTTTAAATAATACCGAAACTGTGCAAAGTTCTTTCTTCTCCGAAAAAATGAAAGGGTTGATTTTACACGGAACATCACCTATCATTTGGACCTTTGTTATGATTATACTTAACCTTATTATTTTGCTTAAAGGAGTAAAGAAAGGTATCGAAAAAATTTCAAATATTCTTATGCCGTTATTATTTTTGATACTTATTATTTTCTGCGCAGTATCGCTATCATTACCCAATGCACAAGAAGGTTTAAAATTCTTTTTAACTCCCGATTTCAGCAAAATTGATACAGGTGTTATAATTGCAGCATTAGGTCAAGCATTTTTCTCTTTAAGTTTAGGTATGGGAATACTTGTAACCTATTCATCCTATTTCCCCAAAGACACCAAAATGGCTCGTACATCTTTAACCGTAACAATATTGGATTTCAGTGTTTCAGTTCTTATGGGATTGATTATCTTTCCTGCCGTAATCAGTTTTGGAATAAGTGGCAGTGAAAATGTTGCCGGTATGACTCTTATATTTGTCACCCTTCCCGAAATTTTTGCACAAATGACAGGTACACAAGTATGGTCTGTACTATTTTTCCTACTATTAGGAGTTGCCGCCCTTACTTCCACAATATCAATAGCCGAGGTGTCTATAGCTTTCGTTCATGATCGTTTTAAGGTTTCTCGTACAAAATCTTGTTATATTGTACTTCTTCCAATGTTTATTTTCAGCACGTTATGTTCTGTCTCATTGGGAGGTACAGAATGGTTACAAATTGCAGGATTGCCATTATTTGACGCATTGGACAAGTTCACAGCAAATATGATATTACCATTCAGTGCATTTCTTATCTGCTTATACGTTGGATGGGTACTTCCTAAAAATTTCTTAAAAAATGAATTGACCAATTACGGTACATTAAGCTCTCCTATAACACCTATTGTTTTGTTCCTCATCAAGTATATTTGTCCGGTTCTTATTGCCGCTATTTTTTTAGTAAATTTCATTAACTAAAGATAATGAAACTCAAAGAACTATTTGACATCTCACGGAATGAACGTATAGGACTGATATGTATCATTGTTTTACTAATCGGAATTCTGCTTTTATCTTTTTTTACGCCACCCAAAGAAGAAACTACGGTTGACACAGAATTAATAAAAGAAATGCAGACTACGATTAATTCTGTAAAAACAGACACTATAAAACTCACAAAAAAGAGAACGACAACAAAGACTAAAAAACAAGAAAAAATTCCTATTCTTACGGTTTCATCATTAGAAAAAACCGAAACATTTGAATAATGACAAATAAACATATTTTTCACTCTACAACAAACTAAAAATTATGTCAGAAAGAGCACAATTCGTAACAAAAATGGGAGTAATAGCCGCGTCTGTTGGTTCTGCAGTTGGTTTAGGAAACATTTGGAGATTTCCATACGAAGCAGGTATGCATGGAGGAGGTGCGTTCATTTCAATTTATATTCTATGCGTATTATTTTTAGGTATTCCAGTAATAATCGCTGAATTTATAATAGGTCGTTCTACTCATAAAAATGCCAATAGTGCAATAAAAATGCTAGCTCCGGGTAGCAAATTCAAGTATGTATCCTATGTGGGAATATGCGCATCTATAATGATTCTCAGTTTCTATTCGGTTGTTGCAGGTTGGATAGTAGAATACTTTTTCCAAGCCCTAGTAGGTAATATGAGTGGACACACCCAACAAGAATACTCCGAAATGTTCAATTCTCTTGTAAGCAATCCATATCGTTCATTATTTTGGACTTATTTATTCTTGGGAGCCAATTTCCTCATTTTGCGTAAAGGCATACAAAAAGGAATCGAAAGAATTTCCAATTTTATGATGCCTGTTCTATTTGTTCTGCTTATCATTTTTTGTATAAACTCCATCCTTTTACCTAATGCAAAAGAAGGACTTAAATTCTTGTTTATGCCCGATTTTTCACAATTATCTCCAAGTATGGTTGTTGGAGCTATGGGACAAGCCTTCTTCTCTCTAAGCTTAGGACTTACATGTTTACTTACTTATGCGTCCTATTTTAACAATAAAACACCTCTAGTAAAAAGTGCAACAATAATTGCGGTATTAGATACATGTGTTGCGGTATTAGCAGGTGTTATTATTTTTCCAGCTGTATTCTCTTTTGGAGCAGAACCTACGGCAGGTCCCAAACTCGTTTTTGAGGTATTGCCTAATATATTCCAACAAATGCCCGGAGGGTATCTTTGGTCTTTGGCATTTTTTGTACTTCTATTTTTTGCCTCCATCACATCCACTATTTCTATGAGTGAAATTTTCATCACTTTTTGTACCGAAGAACATAACATGTCACGCAAGAAAGCAACTCGACTAAACACGCTTATTGCAATCATTCTCGGTACACTGTGTGCATTATCATTCAATCTACTTAGCGAAGTAAAACTATTTGACAAAACAATCTTTGATCTGTTTGACTATGTTTCATCTAACATTTTACTTCCTGCCGGTGGTTTTATTCTTGCAATTTTTGTAGGATGGATTATGGATAAAAAGATTGTAAAAGAGCAACTCACCAATAATGGTACTCTTAACGTGCGAACAATGAAACCTATTATCTTTTGCATACGTTTTGTTGCTCCTACGGCAATTGCCCTTATTTTCCTATATGTTATAGGTGTTTTTAAATATATTGAAGCATTGTTTATTTAGAATTTATCCTTAACTTAGCATTAAAATTAAAATCGAATCATTTAATTGAGCAATTTTATTCCATATTACATTAATCTGCGTGGTAAATTCACTGAAATTAAGGAAACATTGGTCATGGGTATTCTTAATGTGACTCCTGACTCTTTTTTCAGTGGAAGTCGATGTAACGATGAAAATAAAATAAAGTTACGTGTTCACGAGATTATTGAAGAAGGTGCTAAAATAATCGATATAGGGGGATACTCTTCACGTCCCGGAGCTTACGATATAACTCCGGAAGAGGAATATCAACGATTAGCCCAAGGACTTGATGTAATCAAGCGTATTGCTCCGGAAATTATCATATCGGTTGATACTTTTCGTGCCGATGTTGCTCGTCGTTGCGTAAAAGATTGGAATGTTGATATTATCAACGATATATCGGGAGGAACACTGGATAACAACATGATTGATACTGTGGCTGAATTAAATGTACCGTATATACTCATGCACATGCGCGGTACACCAAGCACAATGCAACAATTCACACAATATCATGATGTTACCAACGACGTAATTAGCGAATTATCGGAAAAAGTCAATACTTTACATAATAATGGAGTTAAAGATATCATCATAGATCCGGGATTTGGGTTTAGTAAAACCATTGAGCAGAATTATGAAATGATAAATCATTTGGAACAATTTCACACTATGAATTTACCTGTTTTAGTGGGAATTTCACGTAAATCAATGATTTATAAAGCCCTAAATCTCACATCCGAAACTGCACTTAACGGAACAACAGTACTCAATACAATTGCAACATTAAAGGGGGCACATTTTTTAAGAGTACACGACGTTAAAGAAGCTATAGAAGCCGTAAAAATAGTCCAACTTACAACAAACTAAAACTATATGGAATTTGGAATTAAAGACTTAATAGATATACTTATCACTGCAACTCTTCTTTATTACACTTATAAAACAATGAAAGAGTCGGGAACACTCAATATCTTCGTTGGTGTTTTGGCTTTTATTGTTCTATGGATTGTAGTATTTAAAATTCTTGATATGAAACTTATTGGTTCTATCATGGATAAGTTTATCAATATAGGTCTTATAATTCTTGTAATTCTTTTTCAAGAACAAATCAAGCGTTTTCTTGTTGCTTTAGGCTCAAATAAGCGATGGAGTTTTTTCAGAAGAATATTTTCACGCAAAGCCGATAAAGACACACAAAAACAATGGATTATACCGGTAGTCTATGCATGCATGTCAATGTCAAAAACAAAAACCGGCGCACTTATCGTAATTCAACAAAGTGTCCCTCTTGAAAACTACGAAAGAACCGGTGACATAATCGACGCACGCATAAACACTCGATTGATTGAAAACATCTTTTTCAAAAACAGCCCCTTACATGATGGTGCATTAATCATTTCACATGAAAAAATAACTTCGGCAGGTTGTATCATGCCTGTATCACATGACACCAGTTTACCTCGCTATTTAGGACTTCGCCACCGGGCAGCTTTGGGAATTGCTCAAGCAACCGACGCAATAGCAATTGTTGTATCGGAGGAAACAGGAAACATATCTCTTGCTTACAAAGGACAACTTTATACCAAGTTGAACAGTACCGATTTAGAACACCGTTTATCACAAATCAGCTTATAAACACGTTAAAAAACGTTTAAAGCGTTCTAACGCAAAAAAAAAAAAATCTTTGCAAAAAAATCTTAAAACACACAGATGCAGTGCAACGAATTACACATGTTACTCGTCTAATGTGTAGAAACTAAACAAAAAGACATTATGCAAAAGTACATTCTACTCTTTATTACTATTGTGATTTCAGCTATTGCAACACACGCACAGTACATCGTAAAAGGAAATGTGATTGATTCAACCGGGGTTAGTGAGTTAGCCACTGTAAGAATTTACAAGCAATCCAACAAAGAAAAGGCAGTAAAAATAAGTACAACCGATATCGACGGTAATTTCAAGCAGGAACTCACAACTGCTGGAAAATATACATTACAAATTTCATCAGTAGGAAAAACTCCTATAAGCGAAGATTTTGAGCTAACTCAGACCAATAAAACTAAGGATTTCGGTACCATAATAATCAAAAATGACGCAAATACTCTTGCCGGTGTTGAAGTTGTTGCACAAAAGCCTTTGGTTTCCACCGAAATTGACCGAATAAGTTATGATATTCAAGCCGACGAAGAGAGCAAAACAAGTAATATCTTCGACATGTTACGTAAAGTCCCTATGGTAACAATTGATGGAGAAGATAATATCAAAGTAAACGGCAGCAGTAATTTCAAAATTTATAAAAACGGACGCCCAAACACTGCTTGGAGTAACAATCCCAAAGATGTGTTGAAATCCATTCCTGCAGGAATGATAAAGAAAATCGAAGTTATTACCGAACCGGGAGCAAAATATGATGCCGAAGGTGTTGCAGGTATTCTTAATATCATTACCGATGATAAATCCACTCTCGATGGTATAGTAGGAAGCATTGGAGCAAATACCAATACTAATGGTATGCACGGAGCTAATACGTTCTTTACAACTCAAATCGGTAAACTAACCACATCGGTAAATTACAATTTTAGTACACTTGGTAAAGGAAACACATCTCCATATTACGGTAGCGAATATACATATACTGAATCGGGTAACAGGTTAATATCTTCCGGTTCAAATGAAATAAAAAAGGGAGGATTTCACTATGGCAATATTGAGGCAAGTTATGAAATAGATACACTGAATCTTATTACGTTCTCTTTTGGCGGATACCTTTTTGATACAAACCAGAGAGGAAAAAGCAATGTTGCTATGTATGACAAAAATAATGATATTATCTATTCTTATAAAGGCGAAGATAAGACACCTCAGTTTAGATATTTCGATTTTAACGGTAAACTTGATTATCAACATCTTACTCATAACAAAGGAGAATCTCTCACTCTGTCATACTTGATTTCCACAACCAATCAGAAACACACCTATGAAGGTTCTTATTATGATTTGATTAATTTCCCTCTTGACTACGATAAATTACACAACAACAGTAAATTAAACTTCTATGAACATACATTCCAATTTGACTGGACACGCCCGTTTGCCGAAAAGCACAAATTGGAAATGGGATTGAAATACATCTTGCGACAAAATTTCAGCAAGACAAAATATGAATATAATAATGGTACAAGTGCATTAACCGATTTCGATCACACGACCAATATTGGTGCAGTATATAGCGAATACTCTTTCAATACTAAAAAATGGGGAGCCAGAGCCGGTGTGAGATATGAATTTGCACACCTTAAAGGAGATGACAAAAACAATAATGAACCATCTTTCAGCAGTAATATAGGTGATATTGTACCCACGTTAAGTGCCAGCTATAAAATCAATGACGCCAATACTTTGAAACTTAATTTTGCCACACGTATAAATCGTCCCGGTATAAGTTATCTAAATCCTGCAGTCAACAAATCAGCTACCAGTGTCAGCTATGGAAATCCGAATTTGGAAAGTACTCGCCGAAACTCAGTTCGCTTATCCTACTCCCTAATGAAACCTAAAATTGTTATTAACACATCTCTTGGATATTCATGGGCTAACAATGTATTAATGTCACTTGAATGGATAACCGATGACATAAGATACAGTACATACGCCAATAATGGAAAATCACGTGGTTTCTCAGGGTATTTATATACACAATGGACACCTTCAAAAAGTACACAAGTAATGTTGAACGGTTCTATGTATTACGATAAAGAAAAAAACACGCAAAACCTTGAAATTGACGGATGGCAAAAAAATCTTTATATAAACATCAAGCAAAATCTCCCTTGGAAATTAATTCTTAATGCCAATATGTATTACTGGAATGGAGGTATTTATGATGTCTATACTAAAGGAGGTGAAATTTGGGGATATGGCTTTAACCTTAGCCATTCTTTCTTGAAAGACGATAAGTTAACCGTAAAACTTGGAGCACAATCTCCTTTCTCGGGAAAATATCGTAAAGGAAAAAGCTATACTATTCAAGGCGGACGTACCGGATTTAATGAATTCCACAATCTACAACGAGCTTTCGGTATAAATGTATCCTTTAGATTCGGCTCGCTTAAAGCTAGCGTTAAGAAAACCAACAAAACAATCTCCAACGACGATTTACAAGGACGAAAATAAAATAAATTCACTATATTTGCACTGCTATGATAATAAGAAAGATAATTCTATTCATTATAGCAGTGCATTTCTTTTACCCTTTATCTTTAAATGCGGCTGAAAGGATTGATACAATAGCACTGCCGAATGAAGAAAAACAATGCCGTTTCAATGCGAAACAACTCATTCTTCCGGGTACTTTGATTGCCATTGGAGCAAGTTCTTTATTTTTTGAACCAATGGAAGACTTAGAACATTCCGTCCAAAATAATATTGCAGATTTAAAAGGTAACGATAATAACAGAAAAATTGATGATTACTTGCGATTTGCTCCCACTGCTATAAACTTCGCTTTACATTTTGCCGGAGTAAAAAGTCCATATAATACTCGTGACCAACTTTTACTCACTGCCACATCTTTTACTTCTGTATATATTCTCACTCAAGGATTAAAACATGTTATAAACCGAACACGTCCTGATGGCAGCGACAATCATTCATTTCCATCCGGTCATGTAGCTACAGCATTTCTTGGAGCTGAACAACTTAGAATAAATTACGGTACTTGGTGGGGACTTGCAGGCTATACCATTGCCACCGTGACTGCTTTCCTAAGACTTTATAACAACCGTCACTGGTTGGGAGATGTTATAAGCGCGGCAGGTATAGGTATTTTAAGTACACGCATAGGCTATTGGCTTTTACCTCTGGAAAAAAAATTACTTGGCTTAGAGAAAAATGATACTAAATTATTAGCATTACCCACATACAGCCATCAAGATAACAGCTATGGTATAGCATTTACACTATTTTTATAATCAGATAACATTAAACGAAAAATATATATGGAATTTTTAGAACAACACAATCTATTGGGACTTGTAATAGGAATCAGCACATTCCTTATTATCGGATTGTTTCACCCTATTGTAATAAAAGGTGAATACTATTTCGGAACACGTTGTTGGTGGGTATTTCTACTGTTAGGTATCGTGTGTGGTGCATTCACTCTGGTAGTGGAAAACGTCCTTTTCTCTGCATTACTCGGAGTTACTGCTTTTTCCTCTTTTTGGAGTATTCTTGAAATATTTGAGCAACAAGAACGAGTACGTAAAGGATGGTTTCCTAAGAACCCGCGTCGTAAATACCCATTCGATAATGAATAAATTAATCGTATAAAACGATAAAAAAAACGATATATTGTTATTATCCTAAAGTTTTTCAGTATATTTGTAGAAATATTCAGGATAAATAATGAAGAAAACTTTTACATCGGTATTGATTTTGCTTGCAAGCACTGTTTTTGCGAGCCAAAGTGTTGCGCAATCTCAATGGCGAGAGTCATCTACTGAAACTGTAACATCCAATAATCCTGAATCAAGATTAAACACTGAAAGTGTTGAAATTTACAGCAAAAACGGTAATATTGTAGTAAAACTGCCACAAAAAGCACAAGTAAAAGTGTTCACCATTTTAGGACAACTCATTTCACAAGCTGAACTGAATGCCGGTACTTCAATACTGAAAATCAATTCTCGTGGTATTTACATTGTAAAAGTTGGTAATGTGACGCAAAAAGTTGCATTATAACAATAATATATTTCACATATATAATTTTATTCTAAAGCATAAAGCTATGGACAACAACTTAAACATCGATTGGGGAAACTTATCATTCGGTTATATGAAAACCGACTATAACGTGCGTTGCACTTATAAAAATGGTAAATGGGGAGAAATTGAAGTAACCGATTCTGAAAACATCAATATACACATGGCTGCAACATGCCTTCACTACGGACAAGAAATTTTTGAAGGAATGAAAGCGTTTCGCGGAAAAGACGGAAAAATAAGAATTTTCCGTATGGACGAAAATGCAAAACGTATTCAACGCAGTGCAAACGGTATAATGATGGCACCTATTCCTGAAGAACTTTTCTGCGAAATGGTGAAAAAAGCAGTAAAATTAAATGAACGTTTTATTCCACCTTACGGAAGTGGAGCTTCACTATATATACGTCCGCTTGAAATAGGTATGACTGCACAAGTGGGTGTAAAACCGGCGACTGAATATACTTTCATCATTTTCGTAACTCCGGTAGGTCCATATTTCAAAGAAGGTTTTAAACCTACAAAAGTAGCAATCTATCGTGAATATGATCGTGCTGCACCTTGTGGAACAGGTCGTTGGAAAGTGGGAGGAAACTACGCAGCAAGTCTATCGGCAGGAGAAAGAGCAAAGTCAGAAGGATATTCTGCAGTGTTATATCTTGATCCGAAAGAAAAGAAATATATCGATGAATGTGGTCCGGCAAACTTCTTTGCTATAAAGAATGGTGTATATATTACACCAAAATCAGGTTCTATTCTTCCATCGGTAACAAACATGAGTTTGCAACAGATTGCAAAAGATTTAGGTATAAAAGTTGAATGTCGTCCTGTACCATTAGAAGAACTTGCCGAATGTCAAGAAGCAGCCGAATGTGGAACCGCTGCAGTAGCAACACCTATTTCTCGCATAGATGACGTAGAAGAAGGAAAAAGTTATATTTTCGGTAATGATAACGAAGCCGGTCCTGTTACTACTCAACTATACAACCGCCTACGCGCTATCCAACTTGGCGATGAACCCGACACTCACAATTGGGTAACTATCGTAGAATAACAAATGATTGACTACCTCAAAATAATCGAGAAATACTACACACGTGGTAGCGAATTATACAACCTGCTTGTTGAACACAGCAAGCAGGTTGCTGATTTTGCAATAGACATCATCAAGAAAAATCCAAACCTAACAATCGACCAAAATTTTGTCTATGAAGCTGCAATGCTTCATGATATAGGTATTTTCAAAACCTTTGCGCCATCAATCTATTGCACAGGTAATATGCCATACATCTGTCATGGATATTTAGGACGTGAAATCCTTGAAAGCGAAGGTTTACCACGTCATGCACTTGTATGTGAACATCACACAGGTAGCGGACTTACCGTCACCAATATCGTAGAACAAAATTTACCACTGCCTCACCGTGATATGCTTCCCACAACAATCGAGGAGAAACTCGTGTGCTACGCCGACAAATTTTTCTCAAAATCATACATAGCACCAGCAAAACCTCTCGAAAAAGTGCAAGCCGAAATGGCTCGCTTCGGAGAAGCCTCTTTATCTCGATTCAACGAACTAGCAAACTTATTCGGTACTCCATAAAAAAAATCCACTGAACGTGGATTTTTTTCTTTTTATTCGCTTCTCAATTCTTTAATTTGTTTCAGTACTGCATCAAGCCTTGAAAACATTTTTTTACTGCGCACAAATTCATAAGTTAGTGCCAACATAATAAATATTGAATAGTATATCACCGAACCCATATCAAATTTATAATCAGTAACCAAACCAACAAACAATATAAATAAGATTATTGCCGGTATCAACATCACATAAGTAATTGTTTTAAGGTTTTTCTTGAATGTAGCCACCCTTTCAACTGCATCAATATGCCCTAATGACATTAGCCCTTTAGTATCCAATTTGCGATATTCTCGACGATACAAAATCATTTCCACAATCAAAGCTACAGCTATAAATATCCACATCGCCAATGTTGCCTTATAGAATACAAGTAATACTATCAATAACGGGCTAATTATCACTTCGGTAATTACATATAATCTAAATGTTTTATCCACATACGACAACTTATTTTTTATAGATTCTTGAATAAGATTGTCATTTATTATAGCTTGCTTCTCAAGTTTATCGTTTAATATCTTGAATTGCTCTCTAAGTTCTTGCAATTCGGCAAAATTCATTGTCTTTTCCATCGTCTAAAAGTTTTTATTTGTTTGACATTGATTTAAGTTGTTCCCTTATGCGGAACAATCTGGTTGTGACAGCCGACAGCGATATCCCGACTACGCCGGCTATATCCTGATAACTCATATTCTCCAACCAGAGAAGAATAATGGCTCTATCGAAGACATCAAGTCGGTTTATCCTGTCGTACAGCATTTGAACTTGTTTACTTTGTTCGTCGATATCGTTGTACAAATCAATATCAACCGAAAGAGGAACAGTTTGTACACTACTTTTCTTCTTTCGTTCCAGAGTATTACATGTATTTAGGCTTATACGCCACACCCATGTTTTCACACTGCTTTCACCTCTGAATTTCTCAAATCCTTTCCATAGATTAATCAACACTTCTTGATAAAGGTCGTTAACCTCATCGGTGTTTTTGGAGAAAAAATAACAGACGGTATAAATCGTCTTCTTATATTCTCTCACCATCTTAGTAAATTCTTGTTCAATGCTGTTCATCACATTTCTTTTTAATGTTTCTACTCCCTTAGACGCACAAAACATCAATTCCTTTCAAATTTCCACAAAAATTTTCAAAAAATCTTCACTTTTTCTATATTTGTATAACTTTATAATAAAACTTTTATGAAAATAGTTGTTCTTGACGGATATACACTCAATCCCGGAGATTTGAGTTGGAATGGTTTAAAAAATCTTGGAGATGTAACAATCTATGACCGTACATCTACTGCCGATGTAATTAACCGCATAGGTGAAGCTCCTATTATACTTACCAATAAAGTGATTATAGACCGTAACATAATGAAAGCATGCCCTAACCTAAAATATATAGGCGTGCTTGCTACCGGTTACAATGTGGTGGATATTAATGCGGCACATGAACAAGGTATAACAGTAACAAATATTCCGGCTTATAGTACCGCTTCGGTAGCACAAATGGTATTTGCACATATTTTGAATATCACAAACGACATTGCAAATTATGCTCATGAAGCAAGGAATGAGAAATGGAGTACTTGCCCTGATTTCTGCTATTGGAACAAACCGATAATAGAACTTGCCGATAAAAGCATGGGGGTTATAGGACTAGGTAACATAGGAATGGCTGTAGCAAAAATTGCGTTAGCATTTGGGATGAAAGTTTTAGCAGCAACATCCAAACCTCAATCTTCTTTACCCGAAGGAATAACAGCAAGTACAATTGATAACGTGTTAAAAAACGCAGACATTATAAGTTTACACTGCCCTCTAACCGAAAACACCAAAGAAATGATTAACGGTGAATCTATCAAGAAAATGAAACGTTCTGCAATTCTTATTAATACCGGTAGAGGACCTCTTGTCAACGAACAAGACCTTGCAACAGCGTTAAACAACGGAAATATTGCTGCATTTGGAGCAGATGTGTTATCTATTGAACCGGCACGAGCCGACAATCCTTTACTTAAAGCTAAAAATTGTTATATCACTCCACATATTGCATGGGCAACGACTGAAGCAAGAACACGCCTAATGAGTATTGCAGTAGAAAATGTGCGACAATTTATAGCGAGAGAAACCGTAATCAATAAGATTTAAGAGTTTTTATAAAGTCTTTATACGTTAAAATTTGGGCATTCTTATGCTCAAATGAATGTAATTGTGTAATTTTGCACATATTTTAGCCGGAGATTAATTGAGACAAACTCGAATATATATCATACTTACTGTATTGATAGCATTATTCTACTCTTTAGGAACAAGCGGTTGGCAACTTTCAGCCGAGAATAAGCTAAAAAAAGACACAAAATTGGAGCTTAAACTTGATTCCACATTTAAAAAAGTAGAAAACGATGTTATCAATATTCCTATTGTCGATAGTATCAAGACTATTGCAAGTGAATTATTACACGATTCACTCTCACAAGTTATACCCGACACACTGAATAATTTAAAGAAAGATTCAACAAGTGTAAAAATCGATTCCACATCACGATTTATAAAGAAAAAAGTGGATTTGGACAATATTGTGGAATTTACAGCTAAAGACTCGTTGATTCTTGAAGGTAAAAACTCGGCATTTATGTATGGCGAGAGTAAAATCACATACGGTGATATCAACTTAACCGCCAACAAAATACGCATGGACATGAAAACCAATGTGGTTCATGCCGAAGGTGTTCCCGACAGTATCGGAGAAATATCCGGTACACCCGTATTTAAAGATAATAGTGGTGAATATTCATCAAAAACCATGAAATACAATTTCAAATCCAAAAAAGGTTTTATCTCGGACGTTGTTACACAACAAGGTGAAGGTTATCTCACCGGTGGACAAACCAAAAAGATGGAAAATGATGAATATTTTATCCAAAACGGTCGTTACACCACCTGCGACGACCATGAACACCCTCACTTCTATTTCCAAATCACAAAAGGTAAAATGAAACCGAAAAAGAATGTGGTTACCGGTCCGGTCTATATGGTTCTTGCCGATGTACCACTACCTATTGCGGTTCCTTTCGGTTATTTTCCTTTTACCAGTGAATATTCTTCGGGAATTATTGTTCCAACATTCGGTGATGACTACCAACGAGGATATTACTTGCGAGACGGAGGATACTATTTTGCAATTAATAATAATATAGACCTTGCTCTTACCGGCGAAATATACACCAGAGGTTCTTGGGGTATCAATGCACAATCTACTTATACAAAAAGATATAAGTTCAACGGAAACTTTGACCTAAGTTATATCACAACCATTACAGGAGATAAGGGTGAACCCGATTATTCAAAAGGTAAAAACTTCAAGATAGCTTGGACTCACACACAAGATTCCAAAGCAAACCCCAACATGACCTTTTCGGCAAGCGTAAACTTCACTACCAGCGGTTATACACGAAACGATCTTAACAGCTATTATAGCAACGATTTCACTGAGAACACAAAAAGTAGTTCCATCAATATGACCTACCGAGTTCCCACCTCAAAGTGGAGTTTCTCTACTACGGCTAATATTTCTCAACGTACAGCCGATTCAACATTGACAGTTTCGTTTCCAAATCTTACCGTAAGCCTATCTCAAGTAGCTCCGTTTAAACGTAAACGTGCTGTAGGAGATGAAAAATGGTACGAAAAAATCAAGTTATCTTATTCCGGTGTTTTCCAAAACCAATTAACAGCCAACCAAGACCAATTCTTCAAAAAAAGTCTTATTAAAGATTGGCGTAACGGTATGCGACACACCGTTCCGATATCTGCTACATTCAATGTTTTCAAATATTTGAACGTAACACCGAATATCACATTAAATGACCGTATGTACACCAGTAAAATACGCCGTCAATGGAATCCTGCTGCCTCGGCCGAAGTGTGTGATACGACTTACAACTTCTACAACTTATTAGATTTCTCAGGAGGTATTTCTCTCGATACTAAGATATACGGATTCTTTAAACCCATGAAATTTTTAGGAGATAAAGTACAGATGATTCGCCACGTAATCACTCCGACCGTGTCATTTTCGGCGTCTCCTGATTTCAGTGCACCGGGTTGGGGGTATTATGGAAGCTACGCCTATACCGACAAAAACACAGGACAAGTTAGAACAAAGAAATACTCTTATTTCCAACATGGGATATTCGGTTCTCCCGGACAAGGAAAAAGTGGAACTGTAAGTTTCTCTCTTGCCAATAATCTTGAAATGAAAGTAAAAAGCGATGAAGATAGTACAGGTGTAAAGAAAGTGTCTCTTATCGAAAACTTCACGGCAAGTCAATCTTATAATTTTGCAGCCGACTCCTTGAGATGGAGTAATATCAACACATCAATGTTGTTACGCCTTACTAAAGGCTTTAACCTAAATTTAAGTGCAACTTGGGATGTATATACATACCAATTAAACTCGGCAGGTAATCCGGTTAGAGTAAATCGCACTCGTTTACAAGCAGGAAAAGGATTGGGTAAATTATCCAGTACGGGAACTTCATTCTCTTATACATTCAATAACAGCACTTTCAAAAAGAAGAGCAAAGACAACAAAAACGAAGATAAAAATACTAAAACCGATAACAGGTCAAATTCAAGTTCCGACAAACCAAATAACAGTTCCTCCGGAGGGAACAAAAGTGCAAATGGTACACAATTTAATTCCGACGGTTATGCTGTTTGGGAATTTCCTTGGAGCTTATCTGTTAACTACTCCGTAAGCTATTCCTATGGTTCATTCAACAAAGAAAAGTTGGAATACAACGGCAAATGGACACAAAACCTAAGTTTTTCAGGAAATATTAGACCCACAAAGAATTGGTCCATGAATTTCTCGGCAAGCTATGACTTTGACGCCAAAAAAATTGCCTACATGAACTGTTCTATTTCTCGTGACCTGCATTGTTTCTCAATGAGCGCAAGTTTTGTTCCGGTTGGTCCATACAAATCATATAATTTCCATATTGCAGTTAAATCATCATTATTAAGTGACTTGAAATATGACAAACATAGCGACTACAATGGTGTCGATTGGTATTAACCAATGTAATTCAAAATAATACATAAAATATGGTGGCAAGAAAATCTTGTCACCATATTTTTTATCCGAAACCTTTATCGTATTTTATGCTTAATCAAATTGCCTGTTTCATCAAACCTCAGTTTTCTATCTTTTGAAATTTTATCGATTTCCACCATATATCCACCATTACGTTGTACTTTTATTTCATCAACATCATCTATAAGATTTTCAGTTGTTAAATAGGTGACGATTTTTGCAGGAAGAATATCTTTCACTATTGCTTCATCAATGTCTTTACGATCCGGTGAATCTATTTCAATAACCTTTCCTTCTGCATTAAACTTAATATCATAACCATTTTTCAGTTCCACTGTGTACACCCCCGACACATCTTTATATTCAATTTCTTGGGTGGCAGGATTTGTTCCAAAATGTTTCTCAATAAACACCTTTGCCTTTTGAGGTAATTCGGCATAAGCAACGTTTACATCATCATCGGCGTGTGCAATATTTCCAATAAAAATCACACCTACAGCCAAAGCCAATAATCTTATTTTTCTTTTCATAATCTTTTGTATTTTATTGGTTCATAACTTTAGTAATAACACTTCATAAATACGGAATGTTCTATTTCATAAAAAACTCCCTAGTACTACAAATATAGTTACTAGGGAGAAAAAAATAAAATTATGAAACGAAGTATTTTATCTTTATTGCATTTATTATAATTTATTGGCAATAATTCGTATTTTTATTCTATTATTATTCCTTATTAGCTCGTTTTCGTTCTATTTCATCCAGAATAATTTTACGCATACGTATATGGTTTGGAGTAACTTCCACATATTCATCAGCTTTGATGTATTCTAATGCTTCTTCCAAGCTAAACACTACCGGAGGAACGATACGAGCTTTATCATCAGCGCCCGAAGCACGCATGTTGGTTAATTTCTTTGATTTTGTTACATTCACTACGATATCGTTGTCTTTGGCATTTTCACCAACAACCTGACCGGCATAAACTTCCTCCTGTGGGAAGATAAAGAAACGTCCACGATCTTGTAACTTATCTATTGCATAAGCAAATGCTGTTCCTGCTTCCATTGCTATAAGCGAACCATTTGTACGACGCACTATATCACCTTTCCATGGCTGATATTCAAGAAAACGATGAGACATTATGGCTTCACCTGCCGATGCCGTAAGTACGTTGGTACGTAATCCGATAATACCACGTGAAGGTATATTAAACTCAAGATTAATACGGTCATTTTGAGTCTCCATACTTACCATTTCACCTCGACGACGAGTCACCATATCTATTATCTTACTTGAATATTCTTCGGGAACATTAATAGACAACGCTTCAACAGGCTCACATTTAACGCCATCTATTTCTTTTATAATTACTTGTGGTTGCCCCACTTGTAATTCATAGCCTTCACGGCGCATTGTCTCTATCAATACCGACAAATGCAATACACCTCGACCAAACACAGTCCAAGAGTCATCACGTTCTCCGCGTTCTACACGTAATGCAAGATTTTTATCAAGTTCTTTAGCCAAGCGATCTGCGATGTGACGCGATGTAACAAATTTACCGTCTTTACCGAAAAATGGTGAATCATTGATAGTAAATGTCATTGACATCGTAGGTTCATCTATCGCAATGCGAGGAAGAGGCTCAGGATTTTTAAAATCGGAAATAGTGTCGCCTATTTCAAATCCTTCAATACCCACTAACGCACAGATATCACCCGATTTCACACTCTCCACCTTCTTTCGGCTCATACCTTCAAATGTGTGAAGCTCTTTAATACGTTGGCGAACCACCGTACCGTCTTTCTTACACAAAGCCACATCTATATTCTCACGTATTTCGCCACGATGAACACGACCTATGGCAATACGCCCCACATAAGAAGAATAGTCAAGCGATGTAATCAGCATTTGCGCATCACCTTCAATAACTTCCGGAGCCGGTATATACTCAATTATAGCATCAAGAAGTTGATAAATATTATCAGTTGGCTTTTGCCAATCGGTACTCATCCAATTTTGCTTTGCCGAACCATAAATTGTTTGGAAATCCAATTGGTCTTCGGTAGCATTAAGATTAAACATCAGGTCGAATACCATTTCTTGAACTTCGTCAGGACGACAATTAGGCTTATCCACTTTATTTATCACTACAATAGGTTTCAAGCCTATTTGTAGAGCCTTTTCAAGCACGAAACGAGTTTGAGGCATTGGACCTTCAAAAGCATCAACCAACAATAGGCAACCATCGGCCATATTCAATACTCGTTCCACTTCACCACCAAAGTCACTGTGTCCCGGAGTATCTATTATATTTATCTTATACCCATTATAATCAATAGAAACATTCTTTGAAAGAATTGTGATTCCGCGTTCACGTTCCAAATCATTATTATCTAGGACTAATTCCCCGGAATTTTGATTTACTCGGAACAAATTGCCGGCAAGCAACATCTTATCTACCAACGTCGTCTTTCCATGATCGACGTGTGCAATTATCGCAATATTTCTAATCTTTTGCATATTATACCTATTTCGAGTGCAAAGTTAGCGTATTTCATCAAAAAAGCCTAGATATATCACTATTTTTTTGTACGCTTTGATGTGTATTTCAAAAAATATGTCTATCTTTGCACCGCAATTTTATTAACAATATAATATTTATAAGTAATGTACTTAGATTCTGAAAAAAAGAAAGAAATCTTTGGAACTTACGGAGCAAGCAATACTGATACTGGCTCTCCAGAAGCTCAGATAGCATTATTCTCTATCCGTATTTCCCACTTGACTGAACACTTGAAGTCAAACCACAAAGATTATAACACAGCTCGTGCACTTAAGAAACTTGTAGGTAAGCGTCGTCGCTTGTTGGATTACCTAATCCGCACCGATA
>CAZTFX010000011.1:0-39224 GCA_964613095.1 uncultured Muribaculaceae bacterium
TCAGAATCCCTACGCACACTAGCGTCCTCCCCAAAAGCGAGTGCAAAATTAATACAAACTTCACAAATACACAAATCTCATCATCGAATCTTGTGTTAAAAAATGTCAATTATATGTTTTACAGCATGTTTTCTCACACTATCGATGAGTACGAATCTTCAAACAAACGACTTCTTGCAATCATACATGCACCAACCACACCCGCTTTACCTTTTAATGAAGATACACATACCACAGTGTCTTTATTCACCAAATTGAGAGAATATTTACGTATTGCGGTTTTCATGGGTTGTATAAGATAATCACCGGTCATCGACAACACACCACCTACAACAACAGCCTCCGGATTAAATATATTTATTAATCCCGCAAGTGATTTTCCCAACTCAGTACCCACTTCTTCTATCAGTTCAATACACAAAGTATCCTCATTAATCACCGATTGTACTATTTTTTCAAGCGAAATATCTTTACCAGATTTCAAATCCTCAGACAACACCGACACTTCTCCTTTATCTATTCTCTCATTAAGTTTTCGCAAAATAGCATATCCGGATGCCTCTGTTTCCAAACACCCTTTTTTCCCACAATGACATATCACCTGATTTTCATACGTTGGAACATGACCAAACTCTCCAGCAAATCCCGATTTACCCAAATAAACCTTACCATCTATAATCATACCTAATCCGATACCCCAACTTGCATTAACAAACAACACATTATTATAAGGATTTGCCTTTCCTTTCATATATTCGCCATAAGTCATTGCTCGCGTATCATTCTCAATACACACAGGATAGCCGATAACACTCGACAACGTTTGTGCTAAAGGAGCCTCTCCAAAATTAAACCAACTATAACTATACCCCGAATCGGGATTAACACGTCCGGACAAATTAACACAAATATTTAAAATTTTATCCTTATCAATATCAAAAGCCTCTATATTTCTTTTTATCAATTCACACAACTCATTAAATCCTTCAATAGAATTATTAAATACATACGGAAGATCTATTTGATTTTCAACTATCTCACCATTAAAATTAATCAACCCTATATTCAATGAATATCGTTTTATATCCACACCTATAAAGTAGCCTGAAGCAGGATTTAAACCATATAAACACGGACGACGTCCACCGCTTCGTTCCAATTTACCATACATCAAAAGAAATCCTGAATCACACATCTCATCAATGAGTTTTGTCACCGTCGGGACACTTAAATCCAATATATTCGATAAATCTGTTATCGTTGAATTCCCATTATGTATACAATGCGAAATAATACGCTTTTTCGTCAACGCACTTTTACTTCCCTTCTCAATTTCTTTCAATAACGTTTGTGCCATATATGCAACAGGATTTGAGATTACTCTAATACATTATACTTTCCACAAAGTTAATAAAAAATATATCAATTCACGTAATTTAAGTTAACACACATTATTATATTATGATATATATGTCTTTATTTTATAGCATTTTTACTTACCACGCCACTATTATTAAAAAATTTTATTAATATTCTTCTTAATATTAAATTTTATATTTATATTTGCACCGAATTTATAAATACAACGCTATAAATTTTCTATCATGAAACTAAAGCAACACAATGAGCACTATACTATATAAACTAAGATACAGTTTAATAATCCTAGTCATTTCATTAGGAACAATCTTTAATGCATGTAGCCATAATGCGGTTAACTGCGATATTCTTATCATTGGAGGAGGTGCCAGTGGAGTTGCTGCCGGCATACAAGCAGCACGTATGGGTTCTTCTACCATAATAATAGAAAAAACATCTTGGGTTGGTGGTATGTTAACCTCAGCCGGTGTAAGTGCAATAGACGGAAACCACAAACTACCGGCAGGAATATGGGGCGAATTCAGAGATGCTTTGATAAAGCATTACGGCTCACCCGAAGCGCTTCAAACAGGATGGGTAAGCAACGTACAATTCGAGCCATCGGTAGGTAATAAGATTTTTCAAGAGTTCATTTCAAAAGAAAAGAATTTAAAACTACATTTAAACGCCAAATTAGAATCACTTAATAATAATAAAGGTAAATGGATTGCGAAGGTTAAAAACAAAAATGGGGAAACCTATAACATCTACGCAACAATGATTGTTGACGCGACCGAACTTGGAGACGTCGCAGCAATGACGGGAGTAAAATATGATATAGGCATGGAAAGCCGGTCTATCACACACGAAGATATTGCACCGGAACATTCCAACGGTATCATACAAGATCTCACTTATGTTGCAGTGTTAAAGGATTATGGGAGAGATGTGACAATACAAAAGCCGGCAAATTATAGCCCTAGTCACTATGCTTGCTCATCTATCAACGACTTATGCATCTCTCCCAAAGAACCAGATCGCATGTGGTCTCCGGAAAAAATGATTACTTACGGTAAATTGCCGAACAACAAATACATGATAAATTGGCCTATTGAAGGCAATGATTATTACTTAAACATAATTGAATCATCTACAAAAGACAGACAAAAAGCATTAAAAGAAGCAAAAAACTTCACACTAGGTTTCGTATATTTCCTACAAACAGAATTAGGCTTTAATACATTGGGTCTTGCCGACGACGAGTTCCCTACCGATGATTTACTACCTTTTATTCCATATCATCGCGAAAGCAGACGTATTCATGGTCAAGTGAGATTCACATTGAATCACATTACTGCTCCATACGACCAAGAAGAAGCGCTTTATCGCACAAGTATCGCAGTGGGAGACTATCCGGTAGATCACCATCACGCCAGATACACAGGTAAAGAAGAACTTCCAAGATTATACTTTCATCCGGTTCCTTCATTCGGTTTACCTCTTGGTTCTTTAATCCCTAAAGATGTCGATAATCTAATAGTAGCCGAAAAATCAATTTCTGTATCTAATATTGTCAACGGAACAACACGTTTACAACCGGTAGTTTTGCAAATAGGCACAGCGGCAGGAACTCTAGCTTCACTGGCTGCAAATAAAGGAATCTCACCGGCAAATGTAAGTGTGAGAGATGTACAAAAGGAAATCCTTAAAGCAGGCGGTTACCTGCTTCCATTCCTAGATGTCACCAAAGAAGATTCACGTTTTAAAGCCTATCAACGTATCGGAGTAACCGGTATTTTGAAAGGTGAAGGTCGTAACATAGGATGGGAAAATCAAACATGGTTACGAGCAGACACCTTACTACTCTCAACCGAACTTGACGGGCTAAAAATGGCATTTCCTCATATGACCTACCCTTTTGCAACAATCCAAAAGACAATTACTGTTCAGGAAACCATTAACATTATAAAAAATATAGCAGAAACATCAAACTTGAAAATAAACCAAGACATTGAGACGCTTGCCAATAATATTTTCAAGAAAACATACAATAAAAACGTAAATTTAAATCAAAACATAACACGAGGAGAATTCGCCATATTATTAGATGAAATTCTTAACCCATTTGATTATATGGACGTATCATTAAAAGGTCAATTCATTAAAAAAAACAATGCACATGAACAATAACCGAAGAAATTTTTTAAAAAATGTCGCTGCTGTGGGAGCTTCTGCTCTCGCAGCACAGTCATTGTTGAGTAGTTGTAACAAAAGCGATGAAGAAAAAGCTCGCATTGCAGTTGCATCCGATCAAGCAAACTGGCTCATTCCTAAAGGTGAAGGTTTAAAAATTACCGGTACATTTCTTGATGAAATCTCTCACGACATACCACACCAAAACTGGGGTGTAAAAGAATGGGAACAAGATTTCCAACACATGAAAGCTATCGGTATTGACACCGTAATAATGATACGATCAGGATATCGCAAATTTATCACATACAATTCGCCTTATCTATTGAAAAAAGGTTGCTACAAGCCATCCCAAGATTTATTGGAAATGTTCCTTACACTTGCCGATAAATATAACATGAAATTCTTCTTCGGTCTATATGATTCAGGCAAATATTGGGATACAGGAGATTTAACTTGGGAAATTGAAGACAACAAATACGTAATCGACGAGGTGTGGCAAAATTACGGAAGCAAGCACAAGAGTTTCCAAGGCTGGTACATCAGCGGAGAAATAAGTCGAAAGACAAAAGGTGCCATTGAAGCATTCCACTCAATGGGTAAGCAATGTAAAGACGTTTCGGGAGGACTTCCAACATTCATTTCACCTTGGATAGACGGTAAAAAAGCTGTTATGGCTTCAGGTTCTGCTCTTACTAAGGAACAGGCTGTTTCCGTTCAAGAGCATGAACGTGAATGGGGCGAGATATTTGACGGAATTCATGATGTAGTAGATGCTTGTGCATTCCAAGACGGTCAAATCGATTACGACGAACTTGATGCATTCTTTGAGGTAAACAAGCGTCTTGCCGACAAATACGGCATGCAATGCTGGACCAATGCCGAATCATTTGACCGAGATATGCCTATCAAATTCTTCCCTATCAAATTCGACAAATTGAGAATGAAACTCGAAGCCGCAAAACGAGCAGGATATGACAAAGCAATCACATTTGAGTTCAGCCATTTCATGTCTCCTCAGTCGGCTTATTTACAAGCAGGTCATTTATATGACAGATATAAAGAATATTTCGGCATTAAATAAACAATTGTTATGAAACAACAAATTCATTTTGGATATCTATTATTCTTGTCTTTCGTAGCAGCTTGGGGAGGTTTCCTTTTCGGCTATGATGAAGCAGTGATTTCGGGTACTATCTCGGAAGTATCCACTCAGTTTAACCTAAACGATGGAATGAAAGGCTGGTTTGTATCAAGTGCATTGCTTGGTGCAATTATAGGTGTAATTTTCGGCGGTGCTCTAGGAGATAATATAGGTCGTAAAAAAACCATGATTCTATCGGCGGTACTTTTTACCGCCTCTATGATAGGCTGTGCAATAAGCGGTTCTTTTATTGAACTTGTCCTTTATCGCATAGTTGGTGGAATGGGAATAGGACTTGCGTCTATCGTTTGCCCGTTATATATTTCAGAAATATCGGTTCCACAACATCGCGGATTACTTGTATCTCTGTACCAATTGGCTGTAACAATAGGTGTTGTTGCTGCATATATTATCAACGATCAATTATTGGGCTTGGCTCAATCAGGTCAGATACTTGGTGATTTCTTTGACAAGATTTTCATAACCGAATATTGGCGCGGAATGCTTGGTATGGGTGTTATTCCATCTCTTTTCTTCCTTATCATAGTTTTATGTATTCCGGAAAGTCCCCGTTGGCTTATATCAAAGAATAGAATAAATCGTGCAGAAAACATTTTCAGCCGCATTTACCACTCAAAAGATGACATAAAACAACAAATAGCAGCTACTTTGGAAGTAAGTAAGAGTTCAGAGACAGAACGTTCTGAAATCAAGATGTTATTCCAACCCGGCATATTCAAAGCATTGATTATAGGTATGTCAATTGCCATTTTAGGACAATTCATGGGAGTGAATGCAGTATTGTACTATGGTCCCGAAATCTTTAAAGATGCAGGTCTAGCAAGTGATGACGCTTTATTCTATCAGGTCATTGTAGGTCTTGCTAATATGCTAACCACAGTTGTAGCAATGTTCATAATAGACAAGATAGGACGTAAGAAACTCATATATTACGGAGTTTCAGGTATGATTATATCACTATTATTAATTGCCGCATACTTTATCTGGGGTAAATCTCTACAAATTTCAAGTTTGTACCTTCTTGTATTCTTTGTTCTTTACATCGTATGTTGTGCAGGCTCTATATGCGCTGTTGTTTGGGTTATTCTTAGCGAAATGTATCCTATCAAGGTTCGTGCCGTTGCCATGTCAATCGCAAGTTTTGCACTATGGATAGGAACATTCCTAATAGGACAATTAACCCCATGGTTATTATCAAACATCACACCTGCAGGAACATTCTTGCTATTCGCAGTATGTTGCATTCCTTATATGCTTATAATGTGGAAAGCCGTTCCGGAAACGACAGGAAAATCACTTGAAGAAATAGAAAAATATTGGACAAAAAAATAACACAAAAATGGATTTCAAACAATTAGCAGAACAGTACAAAAATGAGTTATTAAACTCTGTACTTCCTTTTTGGCTAGAAAAATCACAAGACACAGAATTCGGTGGTTTTTTCACATGCCTTGACAGAGAAGGAAACGTCTTTGATACCGATAAATTCATCTGGATGCAAGGACGAGAGGTATGGATGTTCTCTATGCTGTACAACAAAGTTGAGAAACGCCAAGAATGGCTTGACGCAGCTATTCAAGGAGGTGAATTCCTCAAGAAGTATGGTCATGATGGCAACTATAACTGGTATTTCTCTCTCACACGCGAGGGTAAACCACTTGTAGAGCCTTATAACATCTTCTCCTACACATTTGCAACAATGGCTTTCGGACAATTAAGTATTGCAACAGGCAATAAAGAATATGCCGATATAGCAAAAAAGACTTTTGACATTATTCTATCCAAAGTCGATAATCCAAAGGGCAAATGGAATAAAATACATCCGGGAACTCGTCCACTGAAGAATTTCGCTTTACCAATGATTCTTTGCAATCTTGCACTTGAAATAGAACCTCTTTTGGAGGAAGAATTCATGAAGAAGACCATCGATGTATGTATTCATGAAGTAATGGACGTATTCTTGAGACCGGAACTTGGCGGACTTGTAGTGGAAAATGTTGCCGAAGACGGATCACTTGTAGACTGCATGGATGGTCGTCACATGAATCCGGGACACGCAATCGAAGCTATGTGGTTCATCATGGATTTAGGTAAACGCTTAAACCGTCCTGAACTTATCGAAAAAGCTAAAGACACAGCCATATTGATGGCTGAATATGGCTGGGATAAAGAACATGGAGGTATATTCTACTTCATGGATCTTAAAGGACACCCAACCCAAGAACTTGAATGGGATCAAAAATTATGGTGGGTACACATGGAAACCCTTATCTCAATGATTAAAGGTTACCAATTAACAAAAGACCCACGCTGTCTTGAATGGTTTGAACGTGTTCATAACTACGCATGGGAACACTTCAAAGATAAAGAACATCCTGAATGGTTTGGTTACCTAAATCGTCAAGGAGAAGTACTTCTTAATCTGAAGGGCGGCAAATGGAAAGGATGTTTCCACGTTCCACGCGGATTATACCAATGTTGGCAAATTTTAGAAACACTTTAATATTAACAACAAATCTCAATTAATTATGGAGTCTAACTCAAAATCTACAAGCACATTGAGACGCTTTATGGTGTCCTTGTTGCTTATGCTGGCAATACCTGCAATAGGTTTTGCACAGAAAGCGATTTCGGGTAAAGTAACCGATGAATTGGGAGAACCATTGATTGGCGTAAGCGTTACCGTAAAAGGTACTGCTGTAGGAGTAAGCACCGACATCGACGGTAATTACTCTGTTAAGGCACGCGAAGGTCAAACAATCAATTTCTCTTACGTCGGCATGAAACCTGTCGCAGTAATAGTAGGTAACCAATCGGTTATTAATGTAACCATGCAACAAAATACAGAAGTTCTGGATGATGTTGTTGTAGTAGGTTATGGTAAACAAAAGAAATCTTCTATCACAGGTGCCGTTTCGGCTATCAAAGGAGACGAACTATTGGCTGCACCATCTACTCAGCTAACTCAAATGCTTGGTGGTAAAGTTGCCGGTATTTCTTCTATCCAAACATCAGGTGAGCCGGGCGTTGACCAAGCATCATTGAGAATTCGCGGTTCAAGCAAAGCGGTTACCTACATCGTTGACGGTGTACCTCGTTCTATCGATGAAATCGACCCTAACGACATTGCAAGCCTTTCGGTATTGAAAGATGCTGCTGCAACTGCCGTATATGGTCTTAACGCAGCAGGTGGTGTTATCATCGTTACTACAAAAAAAGGTTCTCAAGGTAAACCACGTATCACTTACGACGGTTCTGTAGGTTTTTCAATGAATGCCAATTTCCCAAGATTTATGAACGGTATAGAATTCATGAATTACTACAACATGGCTGACATGATGGACCAATTGGCTAACGGTTCTATCAAGGATCGTTCAGAATATCAACCTAAGTTCACACAAGCTATGTTTGACTTGGTTTCCAACAATGATCCTACCGACGGATATCACAACTACGATTATATCGATGAAGTATTCGGAACAGGTATGACAACCAAACACACTGTAGCAATGCAAGGTGGTACTGAAACTCACAACTACTATGCTTCTGTTGGTTATTTGGGACAAGAAGGTAATATCGACAACTTCGATTACAACCGTTACTCAATGCGTTTCAACTTGGAATCTAAAGTAGCTAAGAACTGGACATTGCAAATGGGAGCTTCAGGATTCGTTTCTGACCGTTCACAACCCGGCTATAATTCAGGTGGTGCCGACAATGGTACTACTGAAGTAGGTTACATGTCTATCGCTAAGCAAACCATCTCTATGCACCCATATTTAGCACCTCAAGTTGACGGAATTTATACCGGTGTTCTTTCTAACAACGGTTCATCCCCAAACAGTCCACTTGCCGCTATTTATCAATCAGGATATAAGAAAACAAATTCTCTTGATTTGCGTTCAAATATCTCTTTGCAATTTGATTTCCCTTGGGTGAAAGGTCTTTCAGCTAAAGTAACAGGTGCATACGACTATACCAACTCTCGCAACAAGAACCTTGATACTCCGTTCCAAGTTAATCAATACAACAAGACTGATGGAACATTCACTGTCGTTCAAGGAGAAAAAGGTACATCAGTGAAAGTGGGAGAAGGTTCTACTTACGCACAACAATTATTAGGTCAATTCCAATTGAACTATGACAATACCTTCAATGATCTTCACACTGTATCAATTTTAGGTTTGCTTGAAATGCGTGAAAACAAATCAAACGGACACTCTGCTTATGCAAAAGATCTTGACTTTGCTGAACTTCCTGAAATTAGCATGGGTACAATGAACGGTGTAGGAGGCTGGAGCAACAAAACCCGCATGATGGGTTACGTATTCCGTGCCAACTATAACTACGACCAAAAGTACTTCGTAGAATTCAGTGGACGTTACGACGGTTCTTACAAATTCTCAGGTAACGTTTCAGGAAAACGTTGGGCATTCTTCCCATCAGGATCTGTTGCATGGAGAATTTCTCAAGAAGATTTCATGGAATCTACTCGCAGTTGGTTGGATGACTTGAAGTTACGTACTTCTATCGGTCTTATCGGTGACGACTCAGGTTCGGCAGCTTATGCATTCTTGAGTACTTACGCTTATGGCAACAAGATGTATCTAAACAATACAACTGTCAACTCTCAATATTTGTCTTACATCGCAAACCCTAACTTGACTTGGACAAAAACTCGTTCATGGAACGTAGGCTTCGATGCAACAATGTGGGGTGGTAAACTTGGAGTAGAATTTGATGCATTCTACAACTACACTTATGATATTCTTCAATCACGCGGTTCTGATTATCCACCATCAATGGGAGGATATTATCAAACTTACGCAAACATTGGTGCAACCGATGCTCGCGGTATCGACATCTTGGTTACGCATCGTCACAAGTTTGATCTTGCAGGAAAACCATTCAATTACTCTATCGGAGCTAACATGTCATGGGCAGAAAACCGCTGGATTAAATATCCTGACGCTGCAAACATTCCTGAATGGCAAAAAGTTACCGGAACCAGCTTGAATGCAACATACGGTTGGGTTGCCGACGGTTTATTCCAATCAGAAGAAGAAATTGACAACTCTGCATGGTTCGGAACACGTCCTAACGTAGGTGACATCAAGTATGTTGACCTCAACGGTGACGGTAAAATCGACTGGGATGACCGTGGTAGAATTGGTAACGGACTTCGTCCTGAAATCACATTCGGTCTTAACCTTACTGCTGAATGGAATGGTATCGACTTAAATGCTCAATTCACAGGTGGTGCTAAATTTGACGTATCTATGACCGGTACTTACTACAACGGTTATGATGACAATACAATTTGGACACAATCATTCAAAGAAGGCGGTAACTCTCCTATGTATCTTGTAGAAAATGCATGGAGTCTTGACAATCCTAACGGAACAATGCCTCGCTTGACAACCGGTAATACAGGTCACGGTAGTGACAACGGTCTTGCTTCAACATTCTGGTTCCGTAAGGGTGACTACGTTCGCTTGAAATCAGCTCAAATCGGTTACACATTCCCTCAAAAATGGATGAACAAAGTAGGTATCCAAAAACTTCGTATTTACGTTGAAGGATCTAACCTATTTACAATCGATAGTCTGCCAAGCGGATTTGACCCAGAATCTCCGGAAGTTAACAACGGTTATTATCCACAACAACGCACATTCATGAGTGGTTTGACCCTAACATTCTAACACATTCGACTAATGAAAACAAAATTTAATATATTACTTTTAACGCTTGCTGCCTCAATGTCGTTGGTGTCTTGTGATGATTTCCTTGACACAACTCCGACAGATTCGGTATCAGATAAAATCGTCTGGAGCAAATATGAATATGCTCAATTGCAAGCTAATTATATGTATGAAGATGTCAAATTAATAGGCGTCTATGGAGAAGGAAACGGAAGCTCTAGAGATTGTTATATAGGTTTATCTGAAGCATTAACCGACTTATTCAAATATGGTGGTTATAACTATTCTTACCTAAACCGTATACCAAGCGAAATGTCTTACGGCGGTGTTTCAACTTTGACCAACGGATATGTAGATACTTATCTTGGTGCATGGAGCACTATGTACAAATATATTTCTACTGCCAACCAATGTATCTCAAATCTACACAAATACGGTACATTTGATGAAGCCGACAAGGCAGTAATCGAAGCTGAATTCCGTTTCTTCCGCGCATTGTACTATTCAGTATTGGCTAAGCGTTATCCTCAATTGATTATTTACACCGACAACATGGATGAATATCAAAAAGATAAAGAAGCTTCTCCTGTTGCCGATGCATATCAACTCATTTATGATGACTTGATGTATGCAGGACAAACTCTTCCTGTAAGCACAACTCCAAATGGTCGTTTGACATCAGGTGCAGCTTATGCCCTTCTTTCTCGCGTAATGCTTTATGCTGAACGTTGGAGTGACGCTAAAGCCGCAGCTTTGGAAGTAATGAAGCAAGGTTACTCTATGCCTGCTGATCTTGAAACTCCATATACAAACGGCGGTGAAGGTGCTATCTTCCAATTCTGTTTTGATATTACAGCTCAAACTCATCAATTTGATTGCTACTACTCACCGGGTGGCGACAAGTTGGCTTATGCTAACCCTGTAAGCGGTGGTTATGGATGTCCTACTCAAGAAATGGTAGAATCATTCGAACTTGCAACCGGTGGTTTCGCTGATTGGTCGGAATGGCATAGTACAGAAGGTACAAACAATACACCTCCTTATGCTGAACTTGAACCACGTTTCCACCACACTATTCTTTATAATGGTGCTGCATGGAAAGACCGTACCATCGAATCATTCGTAGGTGGAGCCGACGGATGGTTGGAATGGATGAAGAGTGATATGTGTGAAGGTAAGTCAACTACAAGTTACTATCTACGCAAATTGGTTGATGAAAACAATTATTTCAACAATGGTTCACAATGTACCAAGCCTTACACATTCATTCGCTATGCCGAAGTTCTTCTTAACTATGCTGAAGCATGCTACATGTTGAACGAAAAAGAAGAAGCATTGAACAAAGTTAATGACGTTCGTACTCGTCCTGCCGTTAATCTTCCTGCACTTACCGTTAACGGTGCAAAAATCATGGAAGCAATTCGTCAGGAACGTAAAGTTGAGCTTGCATACGAAGGTCATTATTACTGGGATATGCGTCGTTGGGAACTTGCTCACACAGCATTTACCGGCATTCGTGCTCACGGATTGAAGATTGAACAAAATCCTAATGGCTCATACACTTATTTCTATGTTGAAGTTGACGATCAAGATCGTAACTTCCCTGAAAAGATGTATAGCTGTCCAATCCCTCAATCAGAATTGGATAATAACAAGAGCATTACCCAAATACCTGCTTGGAACTAATGTTTTAATATTAAATCGATATGAAAAAGAATATATTATCTCTTTTGGTGCTGGTAATGTTGATGGCAATGTCTTCTTGTGAAGATCCACAATATGTTGCACCAACTGCCGACCGTCAAGGTCTTACATCATTGACAGCCATTTTCACTTCAGGTCCTTTTGTTGACCAAGAAATGGCTCGCTTGGAAATTGGAGATGAAATACCGGAAAAATTGGTTATTCCAGTTCCATGGTTCTACCCTATCACTTCCGACAGTGAAACAACCGAATATATGACTGAAGTACGCGTGCAAGCTGCTTTAGCTCCTAACTGTTTCATTGAACCTCCATTGACAGTTCTTGACTTGACACAAGAAAATCATTTTACTTACACCGACGCTAAAGGCAATACCAAGAATATTGTCATTACAGGTGAACGTGTTAAGTCTAATGCTTGTGAACTTTTGTCATTTGCACTTGTAGAACCTGCTATCAGCGGTATTATCGACAAGTCTCAAAAGAAAGTTTCTTTGATATCTACTGAGGACCTTTCTGCTGTTTTAGGTTCTTATGAAGTTTCGGCTCACGCTACAATTTCTCCGGATCCTACAGAAGAAGCTCTTAACTACAATGAGCCTATAACATTCACGGTAACAGCTCATGACGGTGTCACTAAAACTGAATATGTTGTAGCTAAAGAAGTTCCTGCAAAGATTGAAGCCGGATTCAACAAAGAAAGTGTAGAAATGTTGTTCAATATGGATCCTGTATCTAATCTTAGTATGCCTGCATTTAACGAATTGATAGGACCTTCATTGGCAGCATTGCAAGGCAAATTGGTTATATGTAAAGGCGATGGAAGTACTCCTATCTATATTAACGGTCTAACCGGTGTTAAGATGGGTGAAATCAATCTTGGTTCAGCTGTCGCAGGTAGTGTAACCAATGATGAGGCTGAAAATCTATTGATTGTCAATAAGGTTAATGGTGGAGAAACTGTTAATATCTATCGCACTAAGTCTGTAACCGAAGCTCCAACATTGTATTACTCATTTACTAATAGCTCAAGCTTACCATTAGGAGCTAAGATGAAAGTTATCGGTAATATTGATTCTGAAGCTATCATCATGTTCACTCATGGTGGTATTGACGGCGTAACATCAAGTAACGAAATTACAGTTCTATTGGTACAAGGCGGTCAAGTTGTAGGTAGCGAAGTCAAGGCTATTCCAAACATGGCTTGGGGGTCTGCTCCGGTAAATACCGCAACAGTTGTAGCTGCATCTACTAATCCTAACGATGGATGTTTCTTGTCTTACTATCCTTCTTACTCTCAATTTGCATGGATTAATGCCGATGGTTCAGTTTATGCATCAGTTGGTTCAGATACAACAGGCTGGGGATTGAATCCAAACTGTCTTGATTCAAAGCGTTTCAACAATGTTAATTATGTTGCATTGTTCGTAGTAAGCCACTTCCCTGCATGGGGTATGGGACCACAATTGTATCTATACAATGTTAACGATCGCAACAAGTTCACTGGAACATCTGTAACAGATTTGGCTTGTCTTGAACTTACCAACCAAGCTATTACATGGTATCAAACCGGTTCTTACTCTGTTGCTTCAGGAGACGTTGTTATAGCACCAAGTGCCGATGGCTTTAAGCTATACATCTACTATTATGACCACAACTCACAAGTTGTAGGTGGTTATGTAGCTGATTGTATCAAGAAATAAATAACCTAATCAATAGCAATCCCGTTCACACCTATTTCCGGGAACGGGATTGCTTTTATTTATAATTACAACTGATAACCTATAATGGATTCTTCACGGTTATAATGTTAAATTAAATTCAATTAAAGGAAATGAAGCGTTTTAAGTTTACAAATATATGTTTAACCCTGTTGGCTATAATTTCAATTTGCGTATCATGTTCTTCCGAAAAAGATGAGCCTAAAAATTGGTTTCCTGAAGAAGAAAAAGAAAATACAGGTAACAACACCGAAAATAACACAGGGGGTACCGAAGCAAAACCACGTTATATCTGGATTGATGCAGCGGCAAACTTCCCTGAATTTGCTAATAGTAAAGAAAATATAGCCCGTGATTTGAAAAAAGCTGCCGACGCAGGTTTTACCGATATCGTAGTTGATGTAAGACCATCTATGGGTGATGTTCTTTTCAAAACCAACGCAGTAGATCAAATTACAAAACTGGACTCATGGCAAGGTGGCTATCACTACCATGAACGCACCGCTACATGGGATTATCTGCAAGCATTTATTGATGCCGGTCATGAATTGGGATTGAAAGTGCATGCAGCCATGAACACTTTTACAGGAGGTTGCCGCTATTTGTATGGATTGGGAGAACAAGGTCTTGTTTTCCGCGATAGTTCCAAGAAAGATTGGGTTACGACTCTGTATATCGAAGGAACTCTTATAAACGCAATGGATTCTGAAAGCGACAGCTACACAACAAAATTCTTCAATCCTGCTAACGATGAGGTACAGAATTTCCTTCTTACTCTAATAAAAGATTTAGCAAAATATAACGTTGACGGAATTTTCTTGGATCGTTGTAGATATGATGATAAGCATTCCGACTTTTCAGATATTTCAAAGAAAAAATTCGAAGAATATTTAGGATATACAATAACAGACTTTCCTGAATGTATTGAGAAAAGCTACTTGACACAATGGTATGCTTTCAGAGCTAAAGTTATTCATGATTTTATCGTAAAAGCTCGCGAAGCAGTAAAATCGGTAAACAATAACATTCAATTCGGTACTTATGTAGGTGCATGGTATTCTACTTATTATGAAGTGGGAGTAAATTGGGCGAGTCCGAAATATAATGCAGCCGCAGCCTATTCTTGGGCGAATGCTGATTGGGTAAAATACGGATATGCCGATCACTTGGATTTCATGTTGCTTGGTGCATATGCAGGAGTAAACAGTATCTATGGAACAAACGAATGGACTTGTCAAGGATTCTGTCAATTGGCAAAAGCAAAACTTTGCGGTGACGTGAAATTTGCAGGAGGTCCCGATGTGGGTAATTCCACCGGATATGAAAATGGAGGTCAGGGAGCAGCCGTGACAAAGACCGTTGATGCTTGTATCAATTCTTCCGATGGATATTTCCTATTTGATATGGTACATGTACGCAACTACAATTATTGGAATGCATGCAAAACAGGTATTGACAAATATTTGAATAGTATAAAATAATAGTATTATATATGAAAACCCGTATATTTAATGTAGCAAGCATAATGCTTGCTGCATTATTGTTAATATATTCGTTACCGGTTAAAGCCCAATCATCCTCAAACAGGATAATTACAGGAAAAGTAACCGATGGAAAAAATGCGATTGCCAATGTTGCTGTAACCGATGGAATTAATATTGTAAAAACCAGAACAGACGGAAGCTACTCCATTACAACAACAGCAGACTCTCGTTTTGTGTATATTACTACGCCTGCAGGCTACAATGTACATATCGAAAATAGTACTATTCCTCAATTTTATCAACAGCTAACCAATGATAAATCCAATTACGACTTTGTGTTAGCTAAAAATAAGAATAATGATAAAAAACATACATTTGTTGTACATTCCGATGCACAAGTAACTTCAATTGAAGATATAGAACAATACAAAACCATCGTAGCCGATTGCCGTAAGACCCTGAATAAAATAAAAGGAGAGGTTTTCGGTATCGATTGCGGAGATATTGTGGGTGACAGCCCGCATTTATATCCCGATTACATAAATGCCGTTTCTGCACTGAATATACCTATGTTCCGCTCAATAGGTAATCATGATATGAATTATTATGGACGCACACACGAAACATCTTACAAGACATTTGAAGGCTACTTCGGTCCCACATTGTATTCTTTCAATAAAGGCAATGCCCACTACATTGTTCTTAATAACAACTTCTTTATAGGAAGAGATTATTTTTACATGGGATATATTGATGAAAAAACTTTTAAATGGATTGAACAAGATATAGCCTCTATTCCTGAAGGTTCTTTGATTTTTGTGATTATGCATATTCCTTCCCAATTAACAAATGAACCTCAACAATTCAAATATGATTATGCAACAATTGCCGATCAAACTGTAAATGCTCGTGCATTCCACAATTTATTGAAAGGCTATAAGGTTCACATCATTTCAGGTCACATGCACTACAATTTGAATATGGAATTCAGCGACAATATCATGGAGCATAATACTGCATCGGCATGTGGTACATGGTGGCAGATTCCCGAATGTCTTGATGGAACACCTAGAGGATATGCGGTATATGAAGTTGATGGGAACAATGTTGAATGGTATTACAAAGGAGCAAACCATGACCGAAATTACCAAATGAGAGTTTATGGCTTGGGTGAATGTGAAGAATATCCTAATGATATCGTAGCAAATGTGTGGAATTACGATTCAAAATGGAAAGTAGAACTATTAGAAAATGGTAAGAAAACTGCCGATTTGACAAAATTCACAGGATATGACCCCTATACTAAAGTGCTTTGCAGTGATCGCACCAAAATAAAATATGATTGGATATATCCTACTCAAAACAATCATATGTTCCGTGCAACTCCCATTAACCCCAAAGCTAAATTACAAGTGAAAGTAACCGACAGATTCGGTAATATCTATTTACAAGACATAAATCATAAATAATCATGAAAGTTAGAAATATTTTGACCTCTTTATGTATTATTGGAGCTTTTTGTGTTAACGCCAAAGTAAACATGCCATCGTTTTTCGGTGATAATATGGTTTTACAACAAAATTCCAAAGTAACATTTCGAGGAACAGCAAATCCCAATTCAAAAATAGCAATTAAGGCAAGTTGGAACAACGAAAAAATTTCAACTAAGTCCGATTCACAAGGTAAATGGTCAACTGAGGTAGAAACGCCATCTTATGGAGGTCCTTTCAATATTACCGTTTCCGATGGTACACCTTTAACATTGAATGATGTATATATCGGAGAAGTTTGGTTCTGTTCAGGACAATCCAATATGGAAATGCCATTAAGAGGCTTTACCGGGCAACCTGTTACCAACTCTCAAGAATTGATAGCGACAGCCAACGGTAATCGTAAAATACGTCTTTTCCGCCAAGAAAACGCTTGGTCAACAACCGAACTTGACGATATTACAAATGCAAAATGGCAATTACCAAACTCAGAGAATGCAGCGCAATTCAGTGCAGTAGGATATGCTTTCGGGGACCAACTTGAGAAATCCCTAGATATGCCTATCGGAATTATCCAATGCGCATGGAGTATGTCTACAATCCAAGCATGGATGCCTCGTGAAACATTTATTACTCAGTTTCCGGAGATTCAATTACCCGATGTAAATGCAAAAGAGTTTGGATGGACACAAGGTACTCCTACTTTGCTTTGGAATGCTATGGTAAGTGCATGGAAAGGATTTCCTATTGCAGGAGTTTTATGGTATCAAGGTGAGGCAAATACGCCAAATGCAGAACAATATCGAAAACTATTCCCTGCAATGGTCAACGATTGGAGAAAATTATTCAACAACGAAAATCTTCCTTTCTATTATGCCCAATTGGCACCTTGGAAAGATTCCGGTTGCGAGAAAACATTATGGGCAGAATTCCGACAGGTACAAAATGATTTACTTAAAGAAGTGAGCCATACAGGTATGGTTTCCACCGGTGATCTTGGCGACAGTCTTTTCATTCATTTCCCTAAAAAATTACCTGTAGGAAAACGTTTTGCTTATTTAGCACTTAAAAATGTATATGGTTATAACGGCGTATTAAGTGAAGCTCCTATGGCTATCAGTTGCCAAAGAAATGAAGACGGAACTTACTGGATTCGTTTCAAAGGCGGAGAAAACGGACTCACTCCGGAAAACAAGCAATTAACCGGTTTTGAACTTGTTGATATTAACGGTAAAATTTATAAAGCAAAAGCACAGATTCTTAACAGCAGTAATGTTGTGAAAGTATGGTGTGATCAATGTCCTTATCCTGTTGAAGTAAGATATGGTTACCACAATTATTATGAAAGCTCTCTATTCAATAATGTGGGTATCCCTGCTGCACCATTTAGAATGGAAATCAAGCACAAAACTCCTGCTACACAAAAACCTGCATTGATGTGGTTTGACGCTGAAGCTAATTTCCGACGTTTCAGCAATACCGACAGTATCGATTTTTATCTTTCAAAAATCAAATCGCTAGGATTCACTCATGCAGTTGTATGCTTACGCCCTATTACCGGTGAAGTTCTTTTCCCCAGTGAAATAGCTCCATTACACAAGGAATGGAAAGAAAACAACGGACCGGGCTTTGATTATTTGAGATATTTCATAGAACAAGGTCATAAACTTGGGCTTGAAGTTCTAGCTTCAATGAATGTATTCTGTGCAGGAAATAATCATAAGGAACGAGGTGTTGTATATGAAGAACACCCCGAATGGGCTTCTGTTTACTACGATCCTCAAAAGGGTATTATCCCTATCACTCAACTAAAAGGACCTAACAAATATGGGGCAATGGTTAACCCTATAAATGAGGAATATCAAAAATACATCATTAGCTTGATGAAAGAAATTGTAACAAAATATCCTAATGTTGACGGATTGATGCTTGACCGCGTGAGATATGACGGAATTTCCACCGACTTCTCTGATTTAAGTCGTAAAAAATTTGAAGAATACATAGGTCATAAAGTAAAAAATTTCCCAAAAGACATTTTGTCTTGGAAAAAAGATGGTACACGATATGTTCCTGTTTATGGAAAAGAAGCTAAGTTATGGGCTGAATGGCGAACAAAGAATATCACCGAGTTCATGGCTCGTGCACGCAAAGAAGTGAAGAGTGCCAACCCCAACGTTGACTTCTGTACTTATACAGGTGCATGGTATCCTTCTTATTTCGAAGTGGGTGTAAACTTTGCAAGTAAGAACTATGACCCAAGTAAGGATTTTGAATGGGCTACACCAAATTATAAAAATTATGGATATGCCGAATTGATTGACATATATGCAACAGGAAACTATTATACAGATATCACAATTGATGACTATTGCAAGAGTAATAAATTGGTGTGGAATGAAACCGACAGCCAAGCTCAAAGCGGTACATGGTATTGTGTGGAAGGTTCATGCAAGAAATTAAGAGAAATCTTAGGTGACAACGACTTCATGGGAGGTATCTTGGTAGACCAATTCTACAATAACCGACCGGATCTTTCTCGTACAATAATTCAGAACCTTAAAGACTCTGATGGTCTGATGGTATTTGATATTGTACATATAATAACCAAAGATCTTTGGAAAGAAGTTGAAGACGGAATGCGTAAAGGAGGTAATTTATGAAAGAAAGAGCCTTGTCCATAGACGCATTGCGTGGATATGCCATCATTACAATGGTGCTTAGTGCATCTATTGTAATGGGCATATTGCCGGGATGGATGTATCATGCACAAGTACCACCTCCAACCCACGTATTCAATCCCGAAGTGCCGGGACTTACTTGGGTTGACATGGTTTTTCCTTCATTCCTCTTTGCTATGGGTGCCGCCTTTCCTTTCTCAATAGGTAAAAAACTACAGAAAGGCATAAGCAAACTACAACTTACACTCAGTACCTTATGGAGAGGTGTCCAACTCACCTATTTTGCAATACTTATACAGCATTTTTATCCATATATGACAGGAGGTGGTACAACTTCTTGTTTACTTGCCATTTTCTGTTTTGCTCTGCTTTTCCCAATATTTATGCGCCTACCTTGGCAAATTCCCAATTGGATAAGAACATCAATTCAATTGGGAGCTATGGCTATAGGTATCATAGTGATTTTATGTATAGAATACCCGAACGGATATAAATTTGACTTACACACAAGCAATATTATCATTCTGATACTTGCAAATATGGCTGTGTTTGCTTCCTTACTATACATTTTCACAAGCAATAAACCCGGATTGCGAATTGCAATACTGTTAATACTTTTCGGCGTGATGCTTTCTGCTTCGGTAGAGGGGTCTTGGGCAAGTAAATTCATGAATTATTCACCTTTGACATGGTTTTACAATCCCACGTATCTTAAATATCTGTTCATTGTAATTCCGGGTTGCTTTGCCGGTGAAATTCTTGTCAAATGGCTTTCTGAACGTAATACAGTACAAGGAAACGATAATACAAACCGTAATAAGGCTTGGGCTATACTTTTTATTACCTTTGCTATTGTTATAACAAATTTGTATTGCCTTTATATGAGATTTATAGGCATAAATATCATTGTAAATTTGGTATTACTAATATGTGGTTGGGCTTTATTACGCCGTTCCTACGGTTACGAAAGTTTATGGTTCAAATTATTCATTTCAGGGGCTTTTCTATTATTATTAGGACTGGCTTTGGAACCTTTTGAAGGAGGTATAAAAAAAGACCCTGTAACATATACCTATCTTTTCACAACATCGGGATTATCATTTATGACAATGATATTTTTCAGTGTAATATGTGATTTCTTCAAGTGTAAAAAAGGAACAGCCTTCTTAGTAATGTCAGGACAGAACCCGATGGTTGCCTATGTAACCGGCAGTCTCCTAATACATCCATTACTACAATTAAGCGGATTGTGGCAATATTTTTCAGTTTTCACACAATCGGCATGGTTAGGATTTGTTCAAGGAATAATTTTAACAGCTTTAGCAGTTTTGGTAACAATGTTCTTTACCAAAATCAATTTCTTATGGCGTACTTAAAATAAAACTAATACAAACTTAAATATTTATGAAAATCTTCTGCAAATACCTTTTGCCACTTGCTTGCTTGGCATTGTATTCATGTAATTCCAACGTTGGAATTGCCAACTATGATGTTATTCCTCGCCCCAATAACATTCATATCGATACAACTGAAACAAAACATTTCATTCTTGACCGAAATGTATCTATTGTTCATAATGGAGATGAAGACATGAGCCGTAATGCTATGTTTTTGACTCAATACATTAAGGATATGACAGGAATTGAAATCGGTAAGAGTAACGATAAGGTTATTAAACTACAAGCAAATCTTACTGATGAAAATCCTGAAGCATATAAGCTAAATGTTTTTACCGATAGTATCATAATAAATGGAGCCACACCGGCAGCCGTGTTCCGTGCTTTACAAACCGTACGCAAATCTCTACCTGCTGCTGATGTTGCAACAGTAGAAATGCCATTGGTTGAAATTTACGATTATCCAAGGTTCGGTTATCGCGGTGCCCATTTCGACGTTTGTCGCCACTTCTTTACAATTGACGAGGTTAAAACCTTTATTGATATGCTGGCTCTTCATAACATTAATAATTTCCATTGGCACCTTAATGATGATCAAGGATGGCGTATCGAAATTAAAAAATACCCTAAATTGATTGAAATAGGCTCAAACCGTAAGGAAACAGTTATAGGCAGACTACCAGGGAAATGGGATGGTAAACCGGTAAGCGGCTACTACACACAAGAACAAGCAAAAGAAATTGTACAATATGCTGCTGACAGATATATTAACGTAATTCCTGAAATTGATATGCCGGGACACATGAGATCAGCTCTTGCTGCATACCCTCATTTAGGATGTACAGGTGGACCATACGATGTGTGGACCGAATGGGGAGTAACTGAAGAAGTTCTATGTGCCGGAAATGATTCTACAATGACATTCTTAGCCGATGTCTTCAACGAAATTATGGACATATTCCCATCCAAATACATCAATGCAGGTGGTGACGAATGTCCTAAAACACGATGGAAAGAATGTCCTAAATGTAACGCACGTATTAAAGCCGAAAATATTACTGCAAAAGGTAAATTCTCTGCACATGACCGTTTGCAAGGTTATGTTACCAATTATGTATATCAAGTAATCTCTGCCCGAGATAGAATTATGATGGGTTGGGATGAGATTTTACAAGCCGATATCCCTGCTGACGCAATAGTCTTATCATGGCAAGGTATTGCAGGCGCTATTGAAGGAGCTAAACGCGGAAATAAAGTAGTATTATCTCCTAATTCTCATTGCTATTTTGATTTCTATCAATCAAAAGATACTCAATATGAACCATTTGCTATCGGAGGTTATACCCCGGTTGAAAAAGTTTATAATTTTGAGCCTATCCCAAATGAACTTACCGAAGAACAAGCAAAACTTGTCATTGGAGCACAATGTAATCTATGGACTGAATACATAAAATCATTCAGTCAGGCACAATACATGGAACTTCCACGACTTGCCGCATTATCGGAAGTTCAATGGACTGAACCTCAGCTAAAAGATTATGAATCATTTAAAGATCGTATTCCGGCAATGTTCTCAATATATGATAAATATGGATATAACTATGCGAAACATCTATGTGATGTAAACGCAACTTATACTCCTGTCCCTGAGAAAAAAGCTCTTGAAGTAACATTTACTACTCTAAAAGGTCAAGAAATACGATATACTACCGATGGTAGTGAACCTACACAAAATTCCACACTTTATGAATCTCCTTTCACGATAGACAACAGCATGATTATCAAAGCTGCTTCGTTTACTAAAGGACAAAAAAATCGCACAATCTGCGATACCATAAATACTAATATTGCTTCTTTCACTAGTGCAACGTTTAAGACAACACCGGCTCCTGGATATGCATTCAACGGAGCCCAGACACTAGTTGATGGTATTGCCGGTGGTACAACCAACTACCGTACAGGCAGATGGATAGGTTTTGTAGGTTCCGATTGTGATATTGTAATAGATCTTGGAACAGAACAAGATATTTCCGAAATTGGTTTCAATTGTTGCGTCTTTCAGTGTGACGGTGTAGTTGATGCTGCCGGAGTTGATGTCTATGGTTCTACCAATGGAGAAGATTACACACTTTTGGCAACAGAGGCATATCCGGTCATCAATAAAGAACAAGAATTTGACACACCGCACCACTCCGTAAAATTTAAAACCAATAAGGTACGCTATCTAAATGTAATTATAAAAAGTCATAAATCCCTACCTGATTGGCACGCATTTAGAGGAGCTCAGGCATTTGTATTCGTTGACGAAATCATCGCTAAATAATGAATAAAAATATAAAACTGCAAATAATCTTAGTTATCGCTTTTATTGCGATAACTAAGATTTCTGTTTCTGCACAAGACATTTTACCTATTACAGGTAGTTGGGTAAACTTATTTTACCAAGATGTTCGCAATAAATATACCAATCCTCAATACATGGATAATACCGATCCTGATTTTTGGGCATCCAAAATAAGAGAAATGAATAAAATGGGGATAGAGTATATCATTTTTATGGCAACAGCCAATGAAGGAAAAGCCGATTATCCATCTAAAATAATGCCATTAGCTTATAATAGTAATCGAAAAAGTCCGGTTTGTGCTATAATGGATGAAACCGACCGATTAGGAATGAAAGTATTCATGAGTATCGGTTGGGCAAAAGATCAAGATGACAACCTACGTATTCCGGAAATTCTCCAACGTCAAAAAGATATTATGGATGAACTTGCTGCATTATATGGCAAACGAAAATCTTTTTTTGGTTGGTACTTACCGGTGGAAGATTGTTTAGGACCAATTCTAACCGATGAGGCTGTTGTTGCAGTTAATTCTCTTGTGGATAAAGCCCATGTTCTAACACCAGGCAAAAAGACTATGATTTCACCCTACGGCTTTTTCTGCTCCGATTTTGAAAATCCTAAATTTGGCAAGCAAATAGAGAAACTTAAAGTCGACATCATAGCATATCAAGATGAAGTAGGTTGTGTGAGAGAAGAGTTCCCCATGCCACGATTAAAAGAGAATTGGAAAAAAATCAAAGAAATTCATGAACGAACAAATATTGAGTTGTGGGCTAATTGTGAATTATTCACTTGGGAAAAGGGACTTAACAGCCGACAATCGGCTCTCATACCCGCAGCTATGCCACGCATAGCCTCTCAACTTGCTGCTGCAACACAAGGAGGAGTAGAACGTATTATATCCTTTATGGTATATGGAATATGGGATACAAATACAACACCCTACAATATCGCCCAACCCAATATATCAAAATATACCGCAACCGAATACATCTCATGGTTACATGATGAAGGACGTTGGGATTTATTAAATGCATCTTTTATGGGAAATTTAAGAAATAATTATGATGAACCCAACAACCCTTTATTTGATAATATCATCGGTGATGAAAATCCGGAAAACAAAAACTGGAATATTTACTCTTCGGGATATAACTATATTGATATTAAAGAAAACAATATTGATATAGACAGAATCATGATACGTTTTCTAAACTGTGAGAAAAAAGGTATAGCATTTCCATATAAGATATTTCTTTACTCATCTCATGATGGTAAAGAGTATAAATTGGAAACAGTTCAAGATATGTTTCATTTCCCTAATAAGCAACATGACACATGGATTGATTGCGTAACCTTTAAATGCAAAAGCAACAATTCCAAGAAATCATTTCGCATCGCATTCCAAGCCGATAGTAAAGTTGCAATAGACGAGATTTTTATAAATCCACAAATTAATAATTAGCAGAAAAGTCCCGACATGTCGGGACTTTTTATACTATAATACATCAAGCTCTTTTTAACCAAAAAGAGACATTTGGGCATCCAAATCGTCTATAACTTTTACCGGTTCATCTTCCTGTTCTTTATCTTTCTTTTTAGATTCCTCTTCTATTACCGATTCTACAGTATCCGGTAATAACCAATCTATATCGTCTAACTCAGCTTCAACCTCTTCAGAGTCCTTATTTTCATCCATTACAACCTCTTCAACGGCTTGAGGCTTTTCATCAACAACTGCAACAGGCGATACAAATTCAACAAAATCGGTTTCATCAAGTGATACATCAAAAGTTTCTTCTACAGCCTGACGTAAATCATCTTCTACAAGGAAATCATCAATTTTACCATTTACATTCAATTTTGCTTGTAATTCTGCAATTTCTGCTTGAAATTGTTTTGTCTTCTCAACATCGGTTGTTTTTAATGCATTAATATCATTTTCATACGCAACCTTTAAAGCATCATAATCCTTTTGAGACTTATCCAATTGAGAACTTATGCGATCAAGTTCTGCCTTTTGTTTTTTAGCAAGTTCTTCTTGTTGTTTCAGTAATTCATTTATACCAGCATTTTCTTTCTGAAATTCAGATACTTTCTGAGTCAATACAGCTATTTCATCTTCTTTTTTCTTCTTAAACTCCTCAACTTTTACCAATTGCTCCTGAATATCATCAAGTAAACCCATATTTTCAGCCATTTCACCAAGTTCGGTCTTGGTTGCTTCCAATTCTGCTTTTAACTCGACCACTTCATTTTCTTTTGCTGAAAGTGCTTCTTTATTTTTTGCAGCTTCAGAACGTATTTCATTTATAAGAACATTATTTATTTCCATTTTACTCTTATATTCTTCTTCCAAAGCTTTTATCCTTTCATCATCGGCACCACCTTCAGCCAGTTTTTTCTTCAAAGCAACAATTTGAGCTGTAAGTTCTTGTATTTCTTTTTCATAATCCTCTACAGCAGCATTTTTCACCTGAGATACTTTCAGTTTATTAAGCAAACTCTTGTTCTCCAAGTCATATTGCTCTTTTTCTGCTTCAGCAGCAGCAACTTTGTCTTCAAGATTACGAATTCTTTCTTTCAATGCTAACTTTTGACGATCTTCACTCATTTTTACTGCTTTCATTTCTTTCATTTCATTTTCAGCAGTTTCACAACGAGTTTTAAAATCTTCTATCTTTCCATTCATCTCTGCTTTTTCTCTTTCCCACTCTACACGAGCAACAGATAAACTTTTTTCTTTGGTTTCTTTTATGAAAGCAGAGAAATTTGGTCCCAAAGCCTCATACAGATATTTTTTTTCAGCTTCTATATCAAGGCATTTCAAGACCATAGGTGACAAATTGGAATTGACGATATTTATCAATCCATCAAACACGCCATCGGGTATTTCATCATTGCTGTTAAATTCCACAACAACATCTTTTTTCATAGTCGTCGGTTGTTCTTCACTTGAAGAAGACTCATATGTTATATAATCTTCTTCCTCTTCATTATCACCGGACCAACCTAACGCCCTTTTTAATCCACCGAAAAATGACATATCTTCAAATATTATTATATTACTTTTCTACTTCTTCAACTTTATTGATTTCACCGGGTTTAAGCACTATACCTATACCCTTTTTACCATTAATTGCCACGACTAAAGATTCTTCAAATGCAACTATTTTCACATTTTCGGTTTCCTCTACAGCAGGAAGTGAATTTAAATAGTTCATATCACACACACATCCTTCAACTCCATCTTTAAGAGTAAAATACCCTACCCCAAACGAGGTAAGATTCTGGAAAAAATGTGTTCCTTGACTTGGATCAATGGAATTACCTTTCAACGATGTCTCTACAACCACTTTTGCAGCCGAAATGTGTGACCATTTCACCGGAATACCTAAAGCACTATCACTCGATCCCCAGCGTCCCGGACCTATCAAAATATAATTTTCATTATTTTGTGTAAAGTTACGATTTATTTTTTCAATTTCACGAGCAATCACCAAATTATTTGACATGGAGAAACGTTCCGGTTTCACAATCATCACATATTTTATATTATCCATCATACCATGCCCTAAAGCATTGTTACTACGGAGTAGAACTTTATCATCGGTTATATTCATTACATCCTCATCAAGCATTTCCTTACGGTCAACCATAGGACGTATCTGTAACCAATAAATTTGCCCTTTACGTTCACTATCCTCATTAACTCCAGGTTCAACGACTCCGGCAAATTCTATTTCAACAGGTCGCTGCATTGCCGTCTGACCTTGCTCAAGCATAAACGCCACAATCTCGGCAAGCGGATAACACTTGTGTTGCAACATATTGGCAAAAGTAACGACACGTCGCCCTTCTCCATAATCACTATCACGAATCACTCCATCGTAATGGTCGTAAGTACTTACCATATATTTCAATGAGCCGTTTCCCACGACATCTTGGATACGCATTTTCTTGATATTAAAACCATCATCCACACTGAATGAAACTGCTTCATTGTTCATATCCAAAGCATAGAAACGAGTTTGTGTATCTCGCAAAGCAAGTTCTAGAGTACTGGTTTGAAGAACACTATTCGGGTGATGAGGAGAAAATCTCAATGCCTGCCCTCCATCGACAATATATTTTCCAAGTCCAACAGCAACTTCGGCTACACCTTCTTCTGCCTTTTCATCATTTATAGGATAATAGTTCAATGAACGCCCTACTCCCGAGAATGATGGATAATACACATCACCATAATCGGTTCCTACAACTTCTTGAATGATTATTGCCATTTTTTCCTGATCAATAATATTACGAGTTGCTGTCATATAAGCTTTACTATCGGCAAAAAAGACCGAAGCATATACACTTTTTATAGCGTCACTCAACAGACGCAACATTTCACCTTTATTCTTAAGTAAAGGTATCATATAAGTGGAATATATTCCGGCAAATGGCTGATAATGGCTATCTTCAAGTAAACTTGAACTGCGAACTGCAAGCGGTCGGTTTACAACTTCAAAGAGTGCATAAAAGTCATCTAACAACTCTTCTTGCAAATGTGCTTCAAGAAATGCTTTTAAAATTTCTTCATCGGGCGCATCACTCAAGGCTATTTGGTAAAGATTGTTCTTTTCCATAAATTCATCAAAAATATCGGTACAAAGAACAACCGTACGAGGAATCTGAACCGTAACTCCATTAAAGTTATCGCATATAGGAAAATTTTTTATAATGGAATCAATAAAAGCCAGACCACGCCCTTTTCCTCCCAAAGAACCTTGACCAATACGAGCAAAATTTGAATAGTGATCAAAACGATCACGCTTAAAAATTGCAACGACTCCTCTATTCTTCATCTTGCGATACTTCACAATGAGGTCGAAAATTAGTTGACGTACAGCAGGAGCCTCACTTATATCGGTAAAACGGTGCATTTTCATTACTTCGGCAATAGGAAACATTGCACGTGAATAGAGCCACCGTGAAATATCATTATATGACGCATGATAGAACAATGATTCAGCAGGAACATAGAAAATACTGTCTTGCAAATCTTTCAAATCTTTTATCCTCAACAATTCTTCTCCGGTATTAGGATTTTTGATGACAAAATCTCCAAAACCAAAGTTTTCCATAATGGCATGTCCTAAATCTACCGGTAATTTCTTGGAATTTTTATCAATAAAAACACCTTGAAAGTCTTTCACAAATCTTTCATTCTCAACCTCACTTGATTCTATAATAAGTGGTAAATATGGATCACGGCTACGCAATTCTTTAGCCAATTTTATACCTGCATACGAGTCTTTCTTCCCCTCTCGCATAAAAGACACGTCACTTATCACCCCAAGTATATTCTTATTGAATCTTTCGTAAAGTTCCAATGCTTCTTCATAATTACGGGCAAGCATAACCTTGGGACGTCCACGCAAACGTAACATTTTTTCATGCTCGTTCAATGCCTCTGTGGAAAATATCAACGATTGTCGCAACAAGAACTTATAAAGCGTAGGTAATACCGATGAATAAAAACGAATGGAATCTTCAACCAATAAAATCAATTGTACACCCACTTCATTAATGTCATTATCGGCATTCATTCTATCTTCCAACAACTTGATTATAGCCAGCAATAAATCTACATTTCCTAACCAACTAAACACATAATCAACCCCACCAAAATCTTCATTGGCTAGTCGTCGGGAAACTTCACGTGAAAACGGAGTGAGAACAACAATCGGAACTTCCGGATAAAGTCTTTTTATATTTTTTGCTTGTTCGAATGTTTCACTGATGTCCACTCCCGGCATTGCTATCACCAAATCATATTTTTTTGCAAGCAACTGATTATAAGCAGACTCATAGCTGTTCACTTGAGTAAATCGAGGTGGAGAACTTAAATTCAATGCCATATATTCAAAGAACAATTGTTCTTCAACACGACCATCGTCTTCAAGCATAAAAGCATCATAAGGCGAAGAAATCAACAAGACATTAAAGATACGGCGTTGCATTAGGTCTTTGAACGCAGTATCTTTTAGATATAATTGACTTAAAGCCGTTTCATCCATTTTATTTATCTTTTTATAGAGTAGAAATCTTTAAATCTTTAAAGCCTATTTAGAATCGGAGAATTTATTCGGAAACGTTAATTCTACGGCAGGACGACGTAATGATCGTACTATCAAATATATTCCAACAATTATAAACGGAACACTCAATAATTGTCCCATATTTATTCCAATCGATTCTATCATTCCAAGTTCCCATGTTTCTTGAACATTTTTTACATATTCTATCACAAATCTCGCAGAGAATAATATAGTAAAGAAAACTCCAAATATTAAGCCCGGACGACGTTGTGAATTAAATTTCCAGTACATAATCATTAATATACCAAATAAAATCAAGTAACATGCTGCTTCATAAAGTTGAGTAGGGTGACATGGTACAGTCATTATAGGTTCAGCACCACGCATCCATGCACCAACATTATCTACAAATGAAAATCCCCATGCCAAATCAGTAGGTCCACCATATATTTCATGATTAAACAAGTTTCCAAATCGAATCAATGCACCAACAAATGGTACCGGAACTACTAAACGATCAAATGTCCACAATGGACTTTTTTTAGTCACATATTTTGAATACAATAATATTGCTATTGTTATTCCTATGGCTCCTCCATGGCTGGCAAGACCACCTTCCCATACTTTGAAAATATCCATCAAACGATGAGAATAACTTTCCCAATCATAAAAAAACACATGTCCTAGTCTGGCTCCGACCAACGTCGCGATAGCAACATACACAAATAACGAGCCAACCCATTTTTCGGGTGCACCTTCATGGCGAAACATTCTCCACACGATTTCATACCCCACCAAAAATCCTATGGCAAACATTAATCCATACCAACGAACAACAATCGGTGAGCTTATCAATTCCGGGTCAAACGTCCATGTTATAAAATCAAGCATAGTATTATTCTTTAAAAATTCTTTTCTTATTCTTTATTCTCATTTGGCAGAACCTTTTTTGACATCTATAAGTTCGATATCAAAACGTAACGCCTCATAAGGTGCGATTGCCTCTCCGGCTCCACGTTCTCCATAAGCCAGATTATAAGGTATCCATAATGTAATTTTGCCACCTTTACCTATCAATTTGATACCTTCGGTCCAACCTGCAATAACTTGATTCAAAGCAAATGAAATAGGTTCATCTTTATTATAATCATTAGGACGGTACATCTTCAATTTTTGTTGAACTTTTTCAGGCTTATCGGCAAAACGTGTTGCATCAAACGACTCCCCACTCTGTTTAACACCTTTGTAATGAACAGTAACCACATCCGTATCATCAACAGGCATTACATTTTTATCTCCTTCCACTTCTATTTTATATATCAAGCCGGAAGGTAAAGCCTTAACACCCTTTTGTTGTACAACCGAAGATAACCAAGCATTTGATTTTTTCTTTATTTCTTCTACTCGGGTAACATTCATGTAATGATTTATATAATTCATTGCCTTTTCGTTATTCATAACAGCTTTACCATCACGAAAATCATGCATTCCTCGCAATACCCAATAAACTTGAATAGGCATGGGACTTTGATTTATCCCCAATCCTAAATTCATGGCAAATGCTTTTGTCACATAGGCACGTTCATACTGAGTCTCAAATATTTTCGACATCAGAAAAGCCTTTTTATCCGATACTTTCAATGAGTCCGACTCTGCTTTAGCGACTTTCATTCTATCAGGATATTTCTCGCCAAAGAATTCATTTAAAATTCGAGGAAGCTCTTCTTTTGTAATTGTCAAACTATCCTCTTCAAGCGTGGCTACCCCTAAAGCTGTATTGGATACGGTTTTATCCAATATATCATAATCAAATGGAACATATTCAAACTGGTGATTCATGCCATACGCCACATTCACACCTGAAGCATAAGATAATGAATCCAATTTTGATTCATCTCCCCACACTATATTTTGCGCCATCGCACCCATTGCGGTGAACAAAAATACCGACAATATATTCAATTTTTTCATAATCAAATTTATTTCTAATAGAATACAAATGTAAACATTTCTTGTAAAAACACCAAAAAACCTACTAATTCTGTTTATTTACAATTATTTAGTATCTTTGTGACCGAATAGAAATATTATAATAGAATCTCTATATATGAAGAAAACAATCATTGACCTGTTTGAAGCGTCGGTAAAACGCTATCCAAACAATACTTTCCTTCTTGAAAAAACCGGAAAACAATTTGAACCGACAACTTATACTCAAGTAAAAGAGCAAGTTTATCGTCTGGGTGCAGGGCTTCAAGCTCTTGGAGTAAAAAAAGGAGATAACATGGCTCTTTTAAGTGAAGGACGCAACATGTGGGTTATCGGTGAACTTGCAATGTTTTATGCAGGTGCTGTAAATGTTCCTCTTTCAATTAAACTTGAAGAACGCAACGACCTTATGTTCCGCCTTACTCATGGTGACGTAAAATATATGATGGTTTCAGGTAATCAGTTGAAGAAAATTCGAACTATAAAAGATGAACTTCCTCAAATAAAACACATCATTGTTTTCGATAAACAAGACAATTATGAAGAAAGAGAAATTTATCTTGAAGATGTTTTGAAAAAAGGTGATGAGTATCTTGCAACTCACTCGATGGAAGAATTCCTAAGCGTAGCACAATCCATCCAAAACGATGATTATGCAACAATCACATATACCAGCGGTACTACAGCCGACCCTAAAGGCGTTGTGCTTACCCACCGCAATTATACTGCCAATGTCGAACAATCATTGACCCTTGTCGATATTGATGAAACATGGCGTACTCTTATCATACTTCCGCTTGACCACTGTTTTGCTCACGTTGTAGGATTCTACATCATGATGGCACAAGGAGCTACAGCAGCAACAGTTCAAGTGGGACGCACGCCTATGGAAACACTCAAAAATATTCCTAAGAACATTAAAGAAGTAAAACCACACTTCATTTTAAGTGTTCCGGCTCTTGCCAAAACATTCAAAAAGAATATAGAACAAGCTATTAGAGCTAAAGGTAAAACAACCGAGAAATTATTCAATTTCGGTTTAAAAGTAAAACAAACCTATTATGGCGATAGCAATCTCGACCCTAAAGGAATACGTACACTGCTAAAACCTTTTGTTGCACTTTTCGATGAAGTCATTTTCTCCAAAGTGCGCGAAAATTTCGGTGGAGAAATGCGATTCTTCATAGGTGGAGGAGCCTTGCTCGACAAAGACCTTCAAAAATTCTATGTAGGCGTGGGCATGCCTATGTATCAAGGATACGGACTTTCGGAAGCAACTCCGGTTATCTCATCCAATGGTCCTGAATTATATCGGTTCGGTTCCAGTGGTAAGCTTGTAAAACCTATCGACCTGAAAATTTGTGACGAAAATGGAAAAGAACTTCCATTAGGACAAATGGGAGAAATCGTAGTAAAAGGAGAAAATGTTATGGCTGGATATTGGAAAAATCCCGAATCAACAGCAGAAACAGTACGTAACGGATATCTTTACACAGGCGATTTAGGATATATGACCGAAGAAGGATTATTATACGTTAAAGGTCGTTTCAAGAGCTTGCTTATCTCTAGCGACGGTGAGAAGTACAGTCCGGAAAGTATCGAAGAAGCACTAGTACAACTGGCTCCAACCATCGACCAAGTAATGCTTTACAACAACCAATCAACTTACACTACTGCTGTAATTGTGCCTAATAAAGATTACTTGAAACGCACATTGAAAGAAAAAGGATTGTCACTTGATTCAGAAGAAGGTCGTAAAGAAGCTCTAAAACGTATCGAAGCCGACGTGAATATGTTCAAGAAAGGTGGAGTTCACGAAACAATGTTCCCTGACCGTTGGTTGCCAACTTGTTTTGCTGTTCTTGCTGAGCCATTCACAGAACAAAATCAAATGATTAACAGCACGATGAAGATGGTACGTGGAAAAATTGAAAAAGCTTATGCCGACCGTATAGCATATATGTACACTGCCGAAGGAAAACAGCTCCTCAACCAACAAAACATCGATGCATTAGCATAAAGTTCTTAAAAAGAAAATCCTGCTTTTTCAGCAGGATTTTCTTTTTTGATTTATTCTTTGTTTCGGTTTGCTTCGAGGATTGGAAGGTTGGTTTCTGTTGGAACGTAAATCACAGTCTTATCATTTAGGTTGGCTTGTTGACGTACCCACAAGTATTGAATATAAGCAGGTGTCAAACTACCATTTTCAATACGGATAGCTTCGGCAGCACCCTTAGCACGTTCAATTTCGGCTTGCGCATTGAGTTTTTCTGCTTCAAGGTTAGCTTTAGCTTCTTCAATTTTGATTTTACGATTTTGTTCAGCCTTTGCAAATTCAGCACGACCACTCATTTCCTGTTGCCACACATTATAATAGGGAACTGCAATGAATAATCCCACTACACATACTAAAATAATTGCAATCGCCCCTAGGGTAATTCCCAAACTTTTCTTTTCCATACGCATTAATTTTATTTAGTTATACATTTATTTACAAATTTAAAACAAATATCAGTTCATACAAAATAATTGCAATATTGCTATCAAAAAATCGCATATTATTCTTTTATTACAGCAATATTGATGTATCTTTGTAAAACATTTTCTGAATATTTAAATACTATATACAATGAATAAGCAAGAACATCTATTAGCAGAAAAACTATTGCGTATCAATGCAATAAAGTTACAACCGGAAAATCCTTTTGTATGGTCATCAGGATGGAGCTCTCCTATTTATTGCGACAATCGCGTAACTCTTTCTTATCCTGATGTGCGTAACTTCATCAAGATTGAGCTATGTCGCTTGGTTGCCGAAAACTTCCCAGAGGTAGAAGCTATTGCAGGTGTTGCAACCGGTGCTATTGCACAAGGTGCACTTGTTGCCGATAATCTAGGACTTCCTTATGCATATGTTCGTTCAAGCCCCAAAGATCATGGTCTTGAAAATCTTATCGAAGGAAACTTGAAACCGGGTCAAAAAGTTGTGGTTATTGAAGACTTGGTTTCTACCGGAGGTAGCAGTCTTAAAGCTGTACAAGCAATTCGCAATGCAGGTTGTGAGGTATTGGGTATGGCAGCCATTTTTACATACCAATTCCCTGTAGCTACCGAGAATTTCAAGAAAAACGATGTAAAGCTTGTCACTATCGGCAATTATACAACTATGCTTGAAGCGGCCCTTCAGACTAACTACATCAAAGAAAGTGATGTTGAAGCTCTTGCACAATGGCGCAAAGATCCTGCCAATTGGATTCCAAATAACGACACAAACGCTGACTAATTAAATATGGATATTTTTAAAAGTGACGTAGTAACCATCAATTGTAATATTGAAACTATTTACTCAAAGTTATCTAATCCGGAATCGTTCAACGAGATTGCCAACCGTATTCCGGAAGATGCAAAAAGTAAAATAGAGGGTAAAGCAAAATTTGAGAAAGACAGTATCACACTCATTGCCGATCCGGTAGGTGAAATAAAACTGAATATCGTAGAACGTGTTGAGCCTACTCGTGTTGTATTTGCAGCGGCTCAATCACCGGTTCCACTTCAGGCAATTATTACTCTTGAAAAAGTAAACGATACTGAGACACAAGCGTGTGCCGAACTTGGAGTAGAACTTAATCCTTTTATTCGTCCAATGTTATCAAAGCCACTACAAGATGGTGCAAATAAATTTGGCGAAATGCTTTCAAAACTACCATTTGATTTAATATAGAGAAATTCCATACAAATAAAATAAATGCTCGATAATTGTCGAGCATTTATTTTATTCAATCCATTCGTGAAAAGCCGCTTCCAACTCGTCAATTGCACGGTTATAATAGCAATACATTTTATATCCTATACACCCTCCAATAATAAAACCTACAATTCCTCCATAAATAAATTCCTTATTAAACGAACATATCATCACAAAAATGAGAATCATCCCTAATATCAAATCAATTAGAACACCCCGATGATAATGTTTACGGAACAAAATCGTCTGCCTTAAAGCCTCTACTGCTGTATCTCGTCCCACATTTATACGTTTCAGATCCTTAATAAAATATATTTCACGAGCAAAAGTAAACAGCACAAATATCCATGTGAGTGCATATAATAGATTTTTCTGCCATTCCGGGCAATTCAATCCCACAAAATCATAAGCCCAAAAGAAAAATGGTAACAAGAATGGAACAAATACCGCAGCTATAATACAATGTCTTTTAAGAGTCATTAAGGGTGACTTTACTTTTCCTTTTACAACTTGATCCCTAAGTTCACGTATTTTATCATCTTGAGCTTTTACATGTTCATCAAGTTGTTTCCATTTATTTTTTAATTCTTCCAGTTCCATAGTCAAAAATTTAAGAGTTTGCCATATTTGTAAGTTTTTCCTTTATACGTCGCAATTTTGACGCTACATTATTACGACTTATTCCCATAATCGAGCTTATTTCATCATAGGAAATCTCATCCAACCATAATAAAATAAGAGCTTTTTCCAATCGGCTCAATTTATCTATTAATCTATACATCTCTTGCAATTGCCGAATATATTCTTGTGAAGTATCACACGTATAGATGTTATCATTCAATATTTCGTGAGAGGTATACTTCTTTTCTTTAGAAGAATAAGTAATACATGTATTAAGACTCACACGATAAAGCCATGTTGACATTTTTGCCTTATTCTCAAAGTTTTCCAGCCCCTGCCACACATTTATGAGTACTTCTTGACGTAAATCGTTGAAACTATCCATGTCAACAGCATACATATAGCAGATTTTATTTATAACCCTGCTATATTCTGCTATACATCTTTCAAATTCAGTACGCCTTTCGGTGTCGGTTCTTTTCATTCTGTAAAATTTCTTTTACACTATTAGACTACAAACTTCACAAAAAGTTGCACTTCAATATTTTAATAAAAATTTAAGCCAATGTATGTTCCACGGTCACGTAATACCAAGATTTATAATTACACCCTTGTAAGCATTGATTTCCAAAGACAACATTTCTTTAATCGGGCATAATAGCAAAAGTCTTTACATTATCTTGAGTTGTTCTTCTTATTGCAGTTTTTAGATTTGCGATATTTGTCGGCTTCATTGATAAAATGATAGAAAAACCTCGCGGCAATAGTATCTCCTTCAACAGTTTGGTATTCCGGATGAAATTGTACGCCCCATATAGGTCGTCCTTCGGTTGACTCTATCGCTTCGGGTATCGAATCGGCAGACCACGCTGAAATCTTAAATCCCGGTGCAACATCTTTCACTGCTTGATGATGGAATGTATTGGTCATCATTTCTGTTTGTCCTAAAATATCAGCCATAATAGAGCCCGGCTCAAATTGTACCAGATGAGTCGCCACTCTGCCATTTTCTTGCTGCTTGTGGTTAACTGTTGTATCTGGGTGTTGTGTAGGAATATCCTGATATAATGTCCCACCAAAAGCAACATTTATAAGTTGCTCACCACGACATACACCCAACATTGGCATGTTCATATCTCCCGCCATACGAATAAGTGCTATATCGTAAACATCACGTAAAGAATCCACTCTGCCTAATTCAGGTATGGGTTCTTCCCCATAATATGAAGGATGTATATCTTCACCTCCTATCATCACAAGCCCATCGATACGTTGAAGTATATCTTTTAATACCACAGTATCTTCGGTGACCGGTATTAACACAGGTATTCCACCGGTCTTTATTACAGAATTGGAATATGTAAGACGCGTAGTTGAATTATTGCCGGGGTGTGAGCACGAAACTCCTATTAATGGTTTTACCTGGCCTACTGCAACAAGTGATAAAGCTGCCAATACAACTGAAATTACAAGTTTTATCATTACTGAAATATTCGTTAAATTTGAGTAACAAAAATAGGTAAATATTTCCAATAACGGAAATCGAACAATTATTTTCATAAAAAAGAAACGGTGTTTCTCAACAGCGTTTCTTTCTAAATCTACAATCTATAAAAACATATATATTTCTACTCTACTTTTGACGAATCACTCGTCATCCAGCTATTTTGTACTTCAAATATAGAGACTTATATCATTTATTCCAAATTTATTCATATTTATTTTTGCACATTTTCCGCTTTTCCGCGCAAATAAATGAAAATCAAAGCATTACAGCATAATGTTTTAAAACAATGTTTTAAAAGCATATTTTTATTTTTCATATTCTTTATAGATAAAATAAAAACCGGGAAAAAATTAGTAATTTCGCAACATTATGACACATGAACATTTACCACAAGACCCTTTTATGCTGCTTAGCTTTATCAACATGAAGTTAAGAGATAATTATAACAATCTTGACGAACTTTGCGATGATTTAAACATCAATCGTATTGAGTTGGAAATGAAACTCCGTTCAGCAGGTTTTGTTTATGACCCGAATCAAAATAAATTTTGGTAAATAAAACGTGGAAAAGACTCTTATTGTCATAACAGGACCTACCGGAATTGGGAAAACCGATATAGCTATAAAAGTGGCACAACATCTCGGTACAGAAATAATATCTGCCGACTCTCGGCAAATATATCGCAATATTCCTATAGGGACTGCATGCCCGACAACAGAAGAACTATCCAAAGTAAAACATCATTTTGTAAATATACTTGAACTTGACCAATATTACAGTGCTGCACAGTTTGAAAACGATGTAATGACATTATTGCCACAACTGTTTGAGAAGAATGATATCGTTGTGATGTGCGGTGGTTCTATGATGTACGTGGATGCTGTGTGCAACGGCATAGACGACATCCCAACAGTAAGCGACAACGTGCGTGAGCAAGCCTACTCGCTCCTTGACCAGATAGGTATAGAAGGGATAGCCCAACGAGTTAAGGAAATAGACCCTGAATACTATGAGATTGCCGACAAACAAAACGCCAAACGACTTGTTCATGCCCTTGAAATATATATGCAATCAGGTAAACCGTTCTCAACGTTCCGTACAGGGAAAAAGAAAGAAAGACCCTTCCGTATACTGAAGTTTGGGCTTAACATGCCGCGAGAAGAATTGTTTGCACGTATCAATGCCCGTGTAGACAAAATGATTGAACTTGGACTGGAGCAAGAAGCCCGCAACGTTTACCATTTACGCCATTTGAACTCACTGAACACTGTAGGCTACAAAGAGATGTTTGCCTATTTTGATGGAACCATGGATTTCATCACTGCTCGTGAACGATTGAAGAAAAACACACGAGTATATGCCAAAAAGCAACTCACATGGTACGCTAAAGACCCCGATATAATCACCCTACATCCCTCAACAGCCGTTGAAGAAATCCTCGCCCTCCTATAAACTCCTGTATTTATAAATACAAAAAATAAAGGCTATTGGTTCTGAAAACACAACCTATAAGTTGTATATATTGTTTTTTTGTTTTATCTTTGTTCTAAAATAATCAAGATATGACTTTTGACGATATAACCGGTGATGGACGCCTTTGGGCTGTGAGATATGCTGGTGCAAACGACAATGAGTTATTCCGTTTGTTTGATCAATGGAATGATGTAGTGTGGTTACGTAATTTTTTCAAAGAAAACATTAATGACCTCAGTGCATATTTCAAAATCACCGACATAAATCAGGCTATTAGCGACACAATAGACGACAGCGAAATACTTGAAGGTGTAATCCTTGACATTTCGTCTGAAGCCGACCTTGACTTGATATTTCGTCCATTAAGCAATAATCGCACTATTGCTAAAATGTTAGAAAAAATGAAAGCTCGTGGAGAGAGAACAAATCGCCATGATTCTTGGTTAAGAATATATGCAATCCGTCTTACTGATGGTAAGTATATCATCACAGGCGGTGCAATAAAACTTACGGCAACAATGCAAGAACGCCCACACACTCAAGCCGAACTTGACAAAATAGAAAAAG
>CAZTFX010000012.1:0-38827 GCA_964613095.1 uncultured Muribaculaceae bacterium
CTGTTCAGACTTACAAAGATATATGCTTAGACACATACTTTTGCTACTGAGCCGTCTCTACCCAAACTTGTAGCGTTAGAGCCGAGCTATACGTATTATACAGAAAATCAGTTATAACTCAATACTATAAACCTCATAGATAAGCATTATTAAATAATTGTATAACACAATATTGGTTTGCTATATTTGCGAATTAATGAGACAGTTGTTATCTTTGCACTGAAAAAACAGTCGTATTTGCGACCGATTTTTCAGTAGGATAAAATTGTAATTATGGTTATAGACAGACAAGAATATATTGACAATCTCCTTGCAAAACGTTGGAATGGGAAGGTTAAGATAATCACCGGTATCAGGCGTAGTGGTAAATCGTTTTTATTATCAAAACTATTTAAGCAACGGCTAATAATGGAGGGTGTTGTCGAAAACGATTTCATCGAAGTCGCACTTGATAGAAAATCAGATATACAATATCGTAATCCGAATTTGTTGTATGATTACATAATATCACAGACAACAGATTTGGATAGAAAATTCTATGTATTGATAGATGAAATTCAGCTATCGTATAAAGTAAAAAACACCGACATTGACGAAGCCTTGGTTCCGAAAGAAGATCGGGATATGCTTTATACTACTTTCTATGACATTCTGAATGACCTGATGGCTCGTCCCAACATTGACGTATATATAACCGGGTCAAACTCAAAAATGCTATCCAAAGATATTGTAACTAATTTTCGGGATAGAGGCTGTGAAATAAAGGTGTATCCTTTATCATTTGCCGAATATCTCTTGACGGTTGATATGGAAAAGTCAGATGCTTTAGAAGAATACTTGATGTATGGCGGTATGCCTTTAGCCGTTTTAGAACCAGATGAGAAAGAAAGACGCAAATACTTGCACGGACTTTTCACAAATGTATATATTAAAGATATTGTTGAACGTTATCATCTTAAAGATGATAATATACTGAGTGCGTTGGTTGATGCTCTCTCCTCTTCCGTAGGTTCATTGACCAATCCTAATAAACTTGCCAATACAGCAGGTTCGCTTATGGGGCAAAAAACATCATATAATACGATAAAGAATTATTTGGATTATGTGGAGGATTCGTATCTATTCCAAAGTGCCAAACGGTGGAACGTGAAAGGGCGTAAATATTTTGACACAATTCAGAAATATTATGCAATGGATTTAGGATTAAGAAATGCTCGATTGAACTTTCGTCAGCAAGAGCGTTCGCATTTGATGGAAAATTTAATCTATAATGAGCTTATTCGCAGGGGATATTCCGTAGATGTAGGAGTGGTGGAATTATCTCGCGTCATTGATGGTAAACGCAAGCAATCACAATATGAAATTGACTTTGTCGTGAATATAGGCAACGATAAAGTTTATATTCAGTCAGCTTTGAATGTAGATACACCGGAGAAAAAAGACCAAGAAACATTTTCATTAAGAAATACTGGTGATTTCTTCCGTAAAATTGTAGTTTTAGATGGAAATCGCAAAGCATGGACCGACGAAGATGGAGTAATGTATATTGGAGTTATCCCATTCTTGCTGGAAGATATATTGACAGTAGTTCCAAAGTAAAATTTTGGTGTTTCAATAAAATTGGTGGTTAATCTGTAAAGTTAAAGCCATTCAAATCGCAACTGTTTTAGGTTTAAACCTTATGTGGTTACGAATGCCGAAACCATATTTTGTGCGAACATCTTCTTCGTCGGGTTCAAGATAAATCTCGTAACTGTTATCTTCGGCATACTCGATTGCGTCGCACATTTCAGTCTCGTCTATCGGTGCGTCAAATCCATGTTCTGCATCGACTCCGTCAGCAATCGTAAACATATAATCCATTTCCGGAGTTCGCACAATCTTATCATGGTCGCCTTTGTATTCGAGGAAAGCAAGGCGATACTCATTTAGAATGCGTTTACCTTTGCGATGTTTCATCTGTAAGGAATCGACATGGTAGTTTTCTTCAAGCCATGCTTTGAAGCGATTCTCAAAGTCGTAGCTACTGCCTGATAAATGGTCGTAAACTTGAATTAGATGATAAAGCAATGAATCGGGAATACCCTCTTTGGCTTTCCAACCTTTTAATCCCATGTGTTCCACCATATCGGCTTTATTCAATGTGTAATCCCAAGATGAGAGACAAATTACCCAATGAATTTCAGCATAACGCAAGTATTTCTCCACCCACGATAATTCTTCCTCTTTACGATTGACATAGGTGCAAAAATCCTGAAGCCAAGGATAATGCTTAAAGCAGTCAAATACGGCTTCCTCTTGCGTTTTTTGAGCCATAGTTAAAACCTTTCTTCGCAATCGATACAGCCATATTCAGGGTCTATTTGATTGCCATTTTCATCAAGAGAGATACAGCAACCACCGAGAATAACTTCGCCACGGTCAGCGGCTTTAAAAAGTTCTTCGGTAGGTTCACCATAAATAATTTTTACTACTCTACCACCGCATTTAGGGCAAGCCTTTAGTTCTTTTATAGATTTATCGGCACAATGCCCACAAGTACATTCAAGAAATTCATTTAACTCGTCCATAATTATTTGTCAAATTTCTTGGCAATATTTTTGAAAATAACAGCTTTTTTCAGAAGCCAATCAATAGCATATTGCCATTGATTTTCATCACTTATATTGCACGAGTGCAGTGTAATGATACGAGTTGCTTTTGTAGCTTCTCTCCATTCAACTTTACTTCCCACAAGTTGCTCAATTTGCTCTGCATGTTCTTTAAACATTGCAAATTTTTCTTTGTCATCGGGAATATATATTTCTGCACCAATATTCTTCTTTTGGGTATTGGCTGTTAACCCTACATGATAAGAAGAACTGCCAATGCTTAAATCATACCAATGTTGTGGTTGAGCCTTTCTTGAAGAGAATTTGGAAGAATACTCTTCATTTGATTTGATAGTTTCCGAAAGTTGTTGCCAAAAAGAAAGTTGTAATTGCTTGGTCTTACTCAAACTATCAACATTTTTCATCTGTTTAGCCCAATCATTGGGGCGTTCTACCACATTAAATTTAGGGGCGATAGCCGATTCATCAATCTGCCACAATTCAATTTCAACAAGAAAGAAACCAATTTTTACACCTGTGTTTTGATTGAGCCACTCAATCGCTTGGCGATGTTCATCACGAGCTCTTTTCACAATCCACACGATTATTTCGGCTCCTTTGCCTGAAGCGTATGTGATTAGTTTCCCTAAATGGTCATGATTAGTATCTTCAAGTTGATTCTCGATTATTATGTTTCTTTCAGTACCTTCTTCGACAGCATAAAGGTCAACATTGAAACTACCAACAGAAGATTCAAGCTCTTCCAAAACAATATCGATTCCAATGGCTTCGCTTAATTGAGCTAAATTAGACTCTTGTGCAAGCCATTTGCTGAAATCCTTTGCTTCGTGCTGCCACACTGAACGCAGATCATTGATTTTTTTAATTTTTCCGAGTTTCATAGTTTATAATTTGTTTTTCAGGAGGAAGATAGTATATAAAATACTTTTACAAAGGTAACAAAAAACAAGTGTGTACATTCAAGAATATATAAAAAAGTGGAACATTTCAAATGCTCCACTTTTTACATATCAATGAGGACATGATTTTTCTATTGATTTTACGAGGGGTGCTTAAAATTGTTTTATTTGTTGTCTTTGGCACGAATTTCTACACGTCGGATTTTTCCACTGATAGTCTTGGGCAGTTCGTCAACAAATTCAATAATGCGAGGATATTTATATGGTGCAGTAGTACGTTTCACGTGGTCTTGTATTTCTTTTACCAGTTCTTCTCCGGCTTTATCTTTGTATTCTTTAGAGAGAACGATTGTGGCTTTTACTACTTGACCGCGAATTTCATCGGGTACTCCGGTTATGGCACATTCTACTACCGCCGGATGTGTCATGAGCACGCTTTCTACTTCAAACGGACCAATGCGATAACCCGATGACTTTATAACATCATCTTTGCGCCCGATAAACCAATAATAACCATCTTCGTCACGCCATGCTACGTCACCTGTGTGATAAATACCGTTGTTGTAGGCTTCTTTTGTCAGTTCCGGGTCACGATAATATTCTTTAAACAGACCTACAGGGTGATTTCCATGTGTTTTCACTACGATTTCGCCTTGTTCACCATCTTCGGCCCATGTGCCATCGTTTTTTAACAAATCAATGTCATATCCGGGACCTTTTTTGCCCATAGAACCCGGTCTTGGTTCGACTGTGGGATAGGTACCTACGGTAATTGTGGTTTCGGTTTGACCGAATGCTTCGTATAACTTAATACCTGTCAATTCTTTCCATTTCTCGAAGACGCTAGGATTTAATGCTTCACCTGCAATGGTACAATATTTTAGTGCAGAAAGGTCAAATTTCTTGATGTCTTCGCGGATAAGGAAACGGAACACTGTGGGTGGTGCGCAGAATGATGTTATATGGTATTTTTCAAATATTACCAATAAATCGGCAGGAGTGAATTTTTCATAATCATAAACAAAAACGTTGGCTCCTACAATCCATTGACCATAATATTTACCCCATACGGCTTTACCCCAACCGGTATCTGCAAGTGTCATGTGTAAACTATCTTCGGTTACATTATGCCAATATTTTGCAGTGATAATGTGACCTAGAGGATAAGTGAAATCGTGTGCAACCATTTTAGGCTCTCCTGTTGTTCCTGATGTGAAATACATCAGTGATATGTCGTCGTTGGTATTGGCTAATGTGGGGCGGATAAAAGCAGGAGCTTCCTCAATTCCGCGATTATAGTCATCCCAACCTTCCGGGATATTAGGACCGATGGAGATATAATTTTTTACTGTAGGACATTCGGGACGAGCTTTATTTACATGCTTGATTACTTCATCATCGCCTACAGCAACAATTGCACGAATATCGGCAGCATTTGCACGATAAATAATATCCTTTTCCGTTAGTAAGTGAGTGGCAGGTATTACGGCTGCTCCTATTTTGTGTAGTGCAGTGATTGCCATCCAGAATTGATAACGACGCTTGAGAATAAGCATAACCATATCGCCTCGCTTTATTCCCAGTTGTGTGAAGAAACTTGCGGCTTTGTCGCTTTCTCTTTTGATATCGGCAAAAGTGAATTGAATTTCTTCACCTTGATCATTAGTCCAAAGTAATGCTTTTTTATTTGGGTTTATGCGTGCCCACTCATCAACTACGTCATAACCAAAATTGAAATTTTCGGGAACTTTTATATGAAAGTTCTCCATAAAGTCGTCATAAGATTCAAAATCAATCTTGTCTAGAAATTTTTCAAGCATGTTCTTATAGATGTTTTATGATTTTATGAAATAATAGCGATAAATTTTACGGTTTTATTGTCCAAAGCTTTCATTCCATGTGGACGCTTTGCATTGTACATAATGCTGTCTCCTTTTTCAAGAATGATTGTTTTTCCTCCGATTTGGATTTGCAGACGTCCTTCAACCACACAATTCCACTCTTGTCCTTCGTGAGAATTTAACGTAATGGGATTATCATTGGGTTCAACTGTGACAAACATAGGGTCAAAAATACGATTTTTAAAACCTGCGGCAAGTGATTGATAACTATAAGCGGCGGTGCGTTCTATTTTTGCCCCTTTTCCTGCCCGGGTAACAAAGTAGCTGTCCATCTTTGGGTCTTCATCAAATAAAATTGCATGTAATTCCACATTGAATGTTCTAGCAACTTCATTTAAAAAACTTACAGGAATATCCACCTCACCACTTTCGTAAGCAATGTATGTTTGTTCATTGATATTTAATGATTCGGCAACCTGACCGGTGGTTAAGTCGAGTGCGTCACGCAATCCCTTGAGACGGATTGCTACCTGTGTTATTTTTTCGATTTTTGTCATAGTTAATTCCCTTTTCTGATTTCCTCAAGTTCGTCTTGAGGACGTGTTCATTGCAAAGATAGAAAAAGGATTGACAAAATGATAAGATTTTTTCAAAAAAATAAATTTTTGCACACACTTAAGTGGTTAGTGTGCAATAAGTTGCACAAAGGGTAAATCTTTGTGTAATTTTTAAGAGGTGAATTTCATTCATATTAGAACGCAATGTTTATTTGTGTGGCAGAAATAACTTGTTTGGTAATGTTGTGATAAAGTCTAGGATTTTCAAGGTATTTTTTAATTTGCATTGCTATGTGAAAAGCAAGATTTACAGGCACAGCATTTCCTACCATTTTATACCCATAATTTACATCGTCGTAAATAAATTTAAAATCATCAGGAAAACCTTGAATGCGTGCTACTTCTCTTACTGTCATTCTTCTATAAAGATGTTCTTTGCCTATGGCAAATATTTGTAGGTTTTTACCAATCTTTACCATTTTGGGTGCTTGTGGGTGTAATTGACATTGTCTTCCGCTTGCCTGAACTGTAAATCCCGGTTCGTTCCAAGAACGCACTCTGTTTCTTGACATGAATATTGGGGAAAAAGAACCTATAAAATATTCGTGATTAGGGATTATACAATCTGTACCATTCGTCTTATTCTTTTCTTTAGCGGGAATTGCGGAGTTTCTTAAGTCCCAAATACATTCTTGTAATGTGGGCTTATGTTTAATTGGTTTTGGGAAATCGAAATGCTTTATGTTCAAATCTTTTCTAAAACCAATATAGAACACTCGTTCTCGATCTTCAGCAACATCGTAGTCGTTGGCATTTAATAATTTCATGCTAACATCATAACCGGCTTCGTCGAAAAGTTCAAGAAACTTGCTTACTGCGTCGCGATGTCTTGTAGCAAGCATTCCCGAAACGTTTTCAGCAAGAAAAAATAATGGTTGAACGTTTTTTAGAATTCGAATGTACTCGTAGAATAATTGCCCTCTTTCATCTTCTATGCCTTTAAGAGAGCCGGCTTCACTCCATGACTGGCATGGAGGACCACCTATTATGCCATCGATATTTTGTGGTAGTGTTGTAGTGTCAAACTTTCTAATATCCTCTTCAATAAGATTTACTTCAGGAAAGTTTGTTCTAAATGTTGGGCATATTTTCTTGTCATACTCATTGGCTACAATTGTTTTGAATCCGGCTCTATGAAAACCGAGATCTAATCCTCCTGCTCCACTGAATAGACTTAAAAGATTCATATGCGTTATGCGTGAATGATATTATATGCAAAAATAACAATTTTTCATGAAGAAAACAAAAAAGGTTTATACTATGTTGACAATAGTCCGTTGTATTATTGTCAACACGATAATAAGTTTGCAATATGGATATAAATGAGAAATTTGGGAATAAAGTGAAAGAGATTCGATTAAAGAATGGGCTTTCTCAAGAGAAACTTGCTAATATGGCTGAGATTGATAGAACGTATTTACCTGATGTTGAAAAAGGAAAACGTAATGTATCACTTTTAGTTGCAGATAAGATAGCAAATGCATTGGGCATGACTCTTAAAGAATTATTATGAAAAAGTTTGCAAATACAGAACGAGCTGTTTTGAGATTATTTTCAAAAGGTTCTACTTTCTTTTATGAAGGTGTTAAATATGAGGTGCTAAAAAGTGGAAAACCGAGACCGGAAGAAGGCGAATGTAAAACAGATGTGTATGTATTGGCTTTTACTTCAAGTGGTAAATCTAAAGAATTTAAAATCTCGGTTAAACAAAAAAATGCCAATTTCCTTGAGAATAAAATTGTTTTGTCTCGAGCAAAAGAAATATTTGGTGAAAATGCACAGGATATAATATATAAAAGTATAATTCCTCTTAAAAAAGTTTTTGAAAGGGATTTTTTAGTGTGTATTGACCGGAATGGAAAAACTGAGGCAGGTTCTATAAAGTTGGGGTGGCGATTTGAACTTTTAAATGTGTTAAGTGGTAAAAAATCGGGTCAGATACAGTTAACAGATAATCAGAAGATAGATGTATATGCTGGGACAAATTTATCAGAAGATAAGAAAAATAGTGTTTTGTGTGGTGAAGTAATTAAAGATTCTGGTGTGGCTAACTATATAATAGAGGTGGATAAAGAGTATTTAACAATACAAGAATGTGTCGATAGCTTGATTCCTATAACAGAGTATGCAAGGAATCAAAATATATACTTTGCGTGCAAGGCTTTGAATTATCGTTTGATAACGCAAAAACATGAAGGAGACAGAGGGCTTGCGGTATATGTTGATTGGCGAAAAGAAAACGATAAATTGATGGGCTCATTGGTTTTTAATCAACCATTATTTCATAAAGGGAATGAGATCAGGGATAGACTTGTAAAGTTGTTGAATGAATTAAAAGTTGGAAAAGATTCTGCTAAATTAAAGTCTGTATTGGACAACAGAGTTAATACTTATAGTAAATAATTTTATAGAAAAGATGATGAATAAGGAAACATATAGTCGTGTGGCGGTGAAGATAGGTAGTAATGTTCTAGCGCGACGTGATGGAACACTTGATATTACCAGAATGTCGGCACTTGTTGATCAAATAGCTGAATTACATCGTCGTGGTATAGAGGTTATCATGGTAACATCCGGTGCAGTGGCTTCGGGACGCAGCGAGTTGAAACATCTTGCAGGAAAGAAGATGGACGAGGTGTCGGCACGGCAATTATTCTCTGCAGTTGGGCAGGCAAAATTGATTAACAGATACTATGAATTGTTTCGTGACCACGGAATTGTGTGCGGACAGATTTTAACGACTAAAGAAAATTTTTCCACTCGTCAACATTATCTGAACCAGAAACATTGTACTGAGGTGATGTTGGAGAATGGCGTGATTCCTATTGTGAACGAAAATGATACAATCTCAATCACCGAACTCATGTTTACCGACAATGACGAATTATCGGGACTTATAGCTTCTATGATGGGAGCGCAGGCTCTCATCATCCTAAGTAATATCGATGGCGTGTACGATGGCGATCCGTCCCTTGCCGAATCAAAAGTGATTCTCGATATTTATCCTAATGCTTTGATTGATACCGATTCTTTTATTCAAACAAAAAAATCATCACTAGGGCGCGGAGGAATGGGATCAAAATATCGCATATCACATAAGGTTGCCGAAGAGGGTATAGATGTGATTATTGCTAATGGAAGGCGTGAAAATATTCTATTGGAAGTGATTTCGGGAAAACGAGAGGTTCCATATACAATGTTTCATGCCAATACCGATTCGGTTTCCAGTGTAAAGAAATGGATTGCCCACAGTGAAGGATTTGCAAAAGGAAGCTTAACGGTTAATCAAGGTGCATACGAAGTGCTTTTGGGTGAGCATGCTACCAGTTTGCTTGCTGTAGGTGTTACCAAAATAGAAGGTGAATTTGACAAAGATGATATTGTTCAAGTTCTTTCTCCGAAAGGAGAAGTATTTGCCGTGGGTCGTGTAGGTGTTGATAGCGAGAAAGCTTGTGCCATGATAGGGAAAAAAGGTGAACGTCCTCTTATTCACTATGACTTCCTATATATTTTCAAGAATTAACAAAGTTGAAAATTAGGATAAGAAATAATATTATCATTATATTTGTAATTATCTATAAAACAGGAGAAATATATGACCGAAGAGATAAAAAATATATTAGAAAAAGCGAGAGAGGCATCAAGAACGCTTAATTTGCTATCAGATGAAAAGATAAATAATGTGTTGCGTCGAGTTGCCGATGAGGCTGTGGCAAGTACCGACAAAATTCTTGCCGCCAATGCTGAAGATTTGGCGCGTATGGATAAAGCCAATCCTAAATACGACCGTCTGCTTCTCACTAAGGAACGCATAGCCGGTATAGCCGAAGATATGCGTCGAGTTGCCGATTTGCCTTCTCCTCTTGGTAAGGTTCTTGCTGAATGGACTCAGTCCAATGGCATGAAAATTACAAAAGTGAGTGTTCCTTTTGGTGTTATAGGTGTTATTTATGAAGCTCGTCCGAATGTGACATTTGACGTATTCTCATTGTGCTTTAAAAGTGGTAGTACGGTGATTATGAAAGGCGGAACGGATGCTTACAGTTCCAATTCAGCTATTGCTGAAGTGATTCACAAGGTACTACGAGAAGAAGGAGTGGACGAAGCCGTGGCAACTCTCTTCCCACCGTCGCATGAAGCCACAGCCGAACTACTTAACGCTGTGGGATACGTAGATCTTATCATTCCTCGTGGTGGAAAGGGACTTATCAACTTTGTACGTGATAACAGTCGCGTGCCTGTAATCGAAACCGGTGCAGGAATATGTCATACTTATTTTCATTCATCAGGAGATTTAACTAAAGGTGCTAAAATCATCAATAATGCAAAAACTCGTCGCGTGAGTGTATGCAATGCCCTTGATTGTTTGCTGGTGGATCGTAGTCGCCTTGCCGATTTATCGGAACTGATTGCTCCGATGGCAGAAAAACATGTAATTGTTTATGCTGATGATGAAGCTTTCAATTCCTTACAAGGGAAATATCCGTTGGTGGAACGAGCTACCGATGAAAATTGGGGAATGGAATATATGGATTATAAGGTGAGTATAAAAACAGTAGAGGATATAGATGAAGCTTTGGCACATATTGCCCGTTATTCGTCAAAACATAGTGAATGTATCGTTGCTGAAGATGATGTGGCGATGAATCGTTTCCGTAAGGAGGTGGATGCTGCGTGCGTGTACACTAATGTCCCGACGGCATTTACCGACGGCGGGCAGTTCGGCTTTGGAGCCGAGATAGGTATTTCCACGCAGAAACTTCATGCACGCGGACCTATGGGTTTGCCCGAAATCACAACATATAAATATTTAATTTCCGGTAACGGTCAAATTAGAAATAACTGAAGTACCCGATAATTTTAAACGGCTGAGAGGATTACTCAGCCGTTTTTGTTGTTACGTTCCAAAACATCTTTTATGTGAGAGATTATTAATGATGGTGTGATACCATTAAGGCAGAATAAGTCTTTAAATCGGCAGGGTTTGTCGCCGATAACCGAACATGGGCGACATAGCATATTCAGTTGTACTGCATCTTGAGGATTTTGATGCCATCCCATAAATCCGCAATAAGGGTGAGTTGCTCCCCATATCGAAACAACGGGCAGGCATACGAGTGAGGCAAGTTGCATGTTTGCCGAGTCCATTGATACCATAACATCGCAATAACTTAGCAGAGACAATTCGGTAGGGAAACCATATCGTTTTACAGCAACTGACGTTACATTATCATATTCATTATCCCATTCACCCAATATTTTTTGTTCTTCAGTTCCTCCACCAAATAAAAAAACTTTTACGTCTTTCCACGAAGCCACTTCATCGATAACTTTTTTCATGAGATGTGTGGGATAAATCTTTTCTTTATATTTTGCAAATGGGGCTATGGCGATCCATTTTTCCCCTATTTTCTTGGGGGATGTGATTTCAGAGAAAACAGACTGTTCTGGTTTCTCGTTTCCAAAAATGGATTTAAATGTTTCGTTGAAAACAAAACCGGCACGATAAAAGACTTCGCTATATCTTTCTCTAGACGAAATCAGCGGGAACATTTTTTTGTTTACTCGTCGGGTTAAGTCTTTTTTTCGAGCAAAGTCCAAATCCACTTTTTTTATTTTTACCCCATGCCAACCAAAGTACCATGAAAACCATTTTGTGTAAGAATCGGCTTGAAGGTCGATCAGGGTATCGGGATTAAAGGTGTTTTTGATTTCTTTATATAGTTTGTAACATCCCAATATACCCTTATAATTTTCTTGATTAAGACCTATGACAGATAGATTATGAGGTGCATTAACAAACAGACTTGAAGCAATTCTTCGCGTAATGATACAAAATTTTGTGTCGGGATATGCCGAACACACCGAGTATATAACCGGAACTGTTATCGCTACATCTCCAAGAGCTGAAAATCGGGTAATCAGTACTCGTTTAAATTCTTGGGTGATGATATGTCTATTCTGTTGCTGCTGAGTCATAAACATTTATATTAATCGATTACAAATATAGTAAAAAGGATGTAAAGGAACATTATTTACGACCAAAATCGGCTGGGATTTCGCCCCATTCTTCAGTTTTCCATTTCAATATTCTGGTGTCGAAGGTATTTTCTTGAAGCCATTTTTCGGCACGTCTCACAATAGAAAAAAGTTGGGCGTTTTCGGCGCATTCCGATATTTTGCTTTTACATTTTCTATCGCGAACCCATGCAAGTGCAGTAATGCTATCACTATATATGGTTTTAATCGGGCTGTTTTGTTTTTTCAGCATTGCAAGACCATGAACTATAGCTAAAAATTCACCTATGTTATTGCTTGCTTTAGGAAAAGGACCTTTGTGAAACAGTTTTATTCCGCTTTTTACATCTACTCCCTGATATTCCATTATTCCGGGATTACCACTACATGCAGCGTCCACTGCAATACTGTCTGTGATAATTTCGGGGATTGCCTCATAATTGATGTGTGATATAGGAGCATTGGCGATAGCACGAAGCATTCCCATTTCATCGGCAGGATTACCTCGGAAAGCTCGTATTGCTTCTTCTTGTGTGTTGTAACTTTTGTATTTTGCATTGGGATAATTGGTAACTCGTAATTTACATTCTTCCCAAGAATCACATATTCCCGGAATCGTTCCTTCCCATACAACGTACCATTTATACTTTTTAGACATAAAACATCTTACATTTAGGCGGTAAAGTTACAATTTTTTCCTTACTTTTGCGACATCACAATTATTATACTGTATGAAACCTGTTTTTCTCATAGGATACATGGGTAGTGGAAAAACCACGATAGGGCGGGCTCTTTCACGCGTAATGAAAAAAGAATTTATAGATCTTGATATTTATATCGAGGGTCGTTTTCGTCATAGTGTAAAAGAAATATTTGCCGAGAGAGGGGAAGATGGATTTCGCTTGATTGAACGTAATATGTTACACGAAGTGGCAGAATTTGAAGACGTTATAGTAGCATGCGGAGGTGGGACTCCATGCTATTTTGATAATATGGAATATATGAATGAACGAGGTGTTACGGTTTTGTTGAATGCGTCGCATGAAGCTCTAATGCGTCGTCTCACTATTCCTTCGGCAAAAAGTAAGCGACCTATAATAGCCAATAAAACCAATGAAGAATTGTCGCAATTTATAATTGATGCTTTAACAGCCCGTTCTCCGCATTATAATAAAGCAATGCTACATTTTGATTCAAGTTTTTTGGAAAGTGTAGAAGAAGTTGCAACCTCAACAAAATCTCTTAGTGAAAAAATAGCCGAAATCACAAAAAAATAATAGCCGATTTTTCGGCTATTATTCGTAGTTATTCTTGTAATTTTACTCTCATGTGGGCTTTCGGGTAACGAAGCACGAGGCATGACGCTTCGGTTAATACCAGTGCGTCGGTGTTTCTCACGCCTGCACCTTTCAAGTCGAGAGCTTCGGTTCCGAATGGCAAGTGACTGTATTTTTGAATGTATTCAGGGTCTATTATCAGTCCGCAATCATCCATTCCACAGTCGTCAAACACTTCACTCAACAAAATATATAATCTGCCGAAATTGGAACAAATTTCCGAGAAATCTATACCCCATTTGGAAGTTGTTTCGGTATTACTTATTACTCTGTTGTAGTTCAGCTTGTTTAATTCACCTATTAGGCGAGAACCTCCTATGAGAATTTTTCGTTTAGAACCTGCATTTCCGGTGAAAGCATTACGCATCATTTCTATTACAGCGTCTTCCTTTTCAGTAAGGTCAAGAATGAAATCTTTTCCTGCCTGATACCATATACCGCCTGTAAACATAACCCATTCTTTCTTCTTGAAGTCATAGATTTTGCGTTTTACTCCGAATAGGAAACTTTTCTCCATGCCCAAACGCATATCATAGATGGCGGCTTCTTCTTGATCACTCATGGTCCATCCCACCTCTTTGTTTGCTATCTTCTGTAAAGTGCTTTGCTCTATTTGCATTTTGAAGATTTGACAATTGTTTTGTGCTTTCTTCGGTAATGCCTCAAACTGCGGACTTTGTACATCCAGTTCGGTTGCCGCACGTCCCATTCTTATAAGTGATGTTCCTGCCGAAAGTGATGGAACACAACAATCCACATAGCCTATTTTTTTACCATTTACTGCCATTACGTTTAATTTGCCATCTTCAGTCTTGGACATAACATAAAGAACAAGTCCGTTGCTTGATTCTGTTACACCATCTTCGTTATAGCCTTTCACGTCGGGAATCAGAATAGTGTCCGACACGTCAAATACATCATTATTGGAAGTATTGATAACTGCACGAATGGAGTTTTCACTCACATCTCCATCTTCCGGTTCTATGTAACTTTCACTTAATTCACATTTGGTTTCCTTTGTATCTACATTGTAGTAGTCAACTATCATGCTTCTTGTGGATTTAGCTCCGGCACAGCGTGAAAGTTGGTCGATAGGTGTTGCCATAGGACGTATTTTCACGATTTGTTTGTCTATTTCGTTCAATAACATTCCGTTACCCGATTCGTGTACGGCATCAAGAGTGAGAGGTCCGTTTACAACGTGTTTTCCACCTTCAACACCACCCACAAGTGCCATTGCAAGCAGTCCCCCATCTTCATTTCCAGAAAAGAGCATATAGGCAAGTGCTAAAAATGCTAAAGCAGCCCAAATACCTTTTGATGTCAGGATTTTCACAAAAGTATCCAAAATAACTTTCTTCATGTTTTTCATAGTTTTAAATAATTAATTTAAGTGATTTTTTAATCCCAAATGCTTCTTTTTCCATATTTTGGAAAAATATTTTGAGCATTCTCAGTGGAATTGTCTTCCGATTCTTTATCCAATTGTGGCATGCGATGATTTTTCACAAGTTCTATTTTCTCGTTTTTGCCACGTCGATATCCTTCCTTATCGGCGAGAGCTACAGCTTCATCATAATTCATGCCTTTCTGTAATAAATCCATTGCAACACTTTCGGCATGCTCTCTCATGATTTCTGCAATTCGTGTACAAACTTGTGGAAATTGTTTCAGTACACTCATTGTTGAGTTTTCTTCTGTTGATTCATCGTTTGTGACTTGGTTGTTTTCTTGTCTTTCTTCAACCAACTCTTCATCATGTTCAACAATGTCATTAACCACCGTATCAGGTGTAACCATTTCTTGTTTTTCATTTGTGTTTTCCATAATAAAATTAAACTTTAATATTCTGATACTCTCCCAATGTTGCGCGCTAATTGGTAATGCAAAGTTACGTGGTTACTTCGCCGGAATTTATCTGTAAAAAAGATAATATAATTGGATTTTATTTTTGATTGGAGTGTAGTCGTGGACGATTTGACATTTTTTCAAAATAGCGTGAATCTTCAACAAATCCGTTAATAATTTGAGATCGAAATTCAAATTCTGAAGATTTATTTCTGTTAGGTTTATATTGTTTTGTTATTGCTATTTTATTGATATAAATAGAATCATCACCATCTATTACACCGAAGTTTCCTATTACGCCTTCAACTTGACAGAAAATTTCTCCATTTTGGTAGTAAAATGCACGAAGAAAAGCTCCGTCAACATTGGAATTAATGGAAATACCGCAAAAATCATCATTATCATATCTCTTTACGTTAGGATTTTTTTTGAGATATTGAGATGTGGGTAATGATGTAGAAACGGTACGATAATATTTATCTTGGGCATTGCTTCGCACATATAATTGTGAATACATTACGCCTATTGGGGTTACAACTTTAAGTGGAACAACAAGGCATGTTTTCCAATCGGCGTCTTTCTTGAAATAAGCCTTTTCCCATATAGGAGATGCTTCCGGTGCAACTCTTTCGCTTGTGTCTCCTAATATAGTATAGGTTTCCACCGGTAAAGCGATGCGATTTTTACGCTTTTTGAATAATTTTTTGGTATATTCCAGTGTTTTTTGTTGTGATTCTGTCAGTGATTCAACAGAATTTATAGGGATGTTGTCGGTTGCACCGGCACCGAAAGTTCCGATAAGACTTACAAATAAAAACACAATTAAAAGTCTTGTTTTCATAATCGGTTTGTATTTATTTGGTTAGTATTGTTTTTATTTAAATTTGCTGTTGCAAAGCAACTGCATTGTTATGTTATTTGCAAATTTCTAAGTACGCATTTAATACGCAATTTACTCGTGTTTAGTACGCATTAGAAAGATAGAATGAATTTATCCCAATCTGAAGCTGTTCCATTGTAGCAGAAGACCTTATAACACAATCGACTGCGCGTGGAAGCTACGCTTGTCTTGCTCCTATAGGTAAGTATTGCAATATCCGATGGGGTAAATCTACATTTTATAAGCATGCACACATTATACTCGTGTTCACTCAATTTACTGTATAAACTATATAAATTCTCTTTAAAACCGGGATGAGCATTATTTACAGTCTTATCCAGTTTAATCCAATCTTCCTCACTTATTTTTTGGATTCTACCTTCTGTAAACAGTTTAAATTTTTGATATACTTCCGATGAAACTATTATTGTTGATAATCTTATCTCTTTTGGGTTAACTGTCGTTGTTATTTCTATGAAACGAGCTTGTAATTGTTCTTGTGGGGATGGGTTGTCGTTTTGTGTTTCAACGAGTTCATTGTTTTGAGTAATCCGGATGGAAGACTTTGCAATGAGTTGTTCGATTTTAGCAAGTTGCAATGCCGATAATTTGCGCAATTTGCGATTGTGTGAATTAATCCAAAATATTATTATTGCGAAAGCGGCACAGAAAAGACCTATCACAGTGATTACGATAGATGAATTTTTTTGTTGCCTGTCGCTTTGTGTTAAATGTTTTTCTTCACGGATTGAAAATAGGAAAAGAGAATTTCTCAATTCGGCGGTTTCTTTCAGTGTAATATCGTTTAAAGAATCAATACACTCTTTATACTTGATACCATATTGATATACAGCTTTGGTATCACCTTTGATTTGTGCAAGATCCATTAGTGTGGCATAGGCAATATCTCGATTGTTCTGTAAACTATGATTTAGTAGCTTATAGGCTAGTTCTTCTGCTTTATTATAATGTTTAGCTGCCATATAGGTGTTTATACCCACAATGAGAACATATTCCGATACATTCAAATCTTGTATTATGGGAGTGATGTTATTGTACTCTGATAGAGCTTGTTCCAAATCACCGTTGCTTATATGAAAATCGGTTATACGAGCACGCATCTCAATCTCATGAATTCGTGAAGAATTTATATTTTGAGCTATGTTTAAGGCTGTGTGGTAATTAGCCAATGCACTATCGTACTCTCCTGTCATTTTAAATGTTTCACCTAATTGGCAATAGTTATAAGTAAGAGCCGACGAATCATGAATGGCTGTGTTATGACTTATAGCTTCACGAAATTTAGGTTTTGCCTCATTGAATTGGAACAATTCAAGATGAATTTGTCCCATTTGAGTCGTTATTTTTCCTTTTAGTTCCGAAGGACTGTTATCAAGACGATTATATGCTTTTCGGAAAAAATCCAGAGCCATAGGAGTGTTGCCCAAATCGCTATACACGCGACCTCCATAGAAGTAAGCGGCAGTGAGCTCGGTTGTACTTCCACTTTTTTCAAAATATCTTATGATATCCATAAGCAGGCTATCTGATTTGTGTGGAATATATGCTTTATCCCTTGATTTTATGATTAGAAGGTTATAGTAGTGTTTATTCCATTCATTGAGTTCAGAATACTCAATATTTTGCAGTATTGACATGGTAGAATCAATCCGGTTTTCGTTGGCAAGGCTATCTGCGAGGAAAAGCCTATGGTCGGTCTTATTTGAATTGTTGCAAGCGCATACAACAATCAATAAGCATGCCCAGACTGATATGTTTAACAAATACCTCATATATTTTTGTTTTAAGTTCTCTTGCTAAAAGTATCTTCTCTAGAAAGATGATGTGACTATATAAAAATTATAGTACAAATTTAATGAAAAAGGTGTATCGGAAAACGTTATTTTTATGCGATTGCTCGATGTCTTTTTACCTATTAAATCTATCAAAAAACGCTTGTCCATACAACCAGTGAGCAGGATTACCATATTTGTCTTTTATTTTTGAGACATATCGGTATCCACTAGAACCGAGATCTTCTATTTCTACTCTTCGTTTTGGGATTCCACCGCTAGGACTATGACGATAATCTCCATACCCTAAACTTCCAATCACTCCTTCTATTTGTTCTTTCAAAATATCGTTTTCATAGATAAAAGACCTCCACCAAAATCCAAATACATTAGATTTTACAATAATACCCGAAAAATTTTCTTTATTGCTATCTTGAAAATTAAAGATTGTTTCAACTGTTCTATAAAAATTAAGGTTTTTACTATATCTAATATTTAGACAAGAAATAAAAGAACCTTGCAAGGTTTTTACATTCATTGGTATCACCAAATGAGCTTCATAATCTGGAGAATTTTCAAAATGAGAATAAGCCCATAAGGGTACAGCTCTACATTGTTCTTTAGTAATAGTATCTCCTATTAATGCGTTTATCTCTAATGGTAATGCTATTTTACCGTTTAATCTATTAACTAATTTTCTTGCGTATATAAATGTTTCCTTTTGGAAATATGTCAATTTTTCGGAAAAGACAGATTTCATGTCAGTAGTTGAATTGGCTGCAGCAATAGCACCAAATTCCATCAAAGCTTCTTGAAATTCTTTTTGAATTTTAACTGTATCAAGAACTTTAACACTTTCATCTTCTTTTAGATTTTCTGCTTGCATTGTAAAGATACATGCAAAGGCTATCACAGAAAAAGAAATAAAAAGTCTTCTCATAATTTATGCTTTTAAGATTTATAGTACAAAACAAGACAAAAAAACAAAAAACAGCAAATTTTTTAGTACGCAAAAAGTACGCAATTCATAATCCCCTAATACTCAATAATAAAAAAAAGTCGGCGATTTTAACCGCCGACTCATATCCTAATCAGAATAAAATCCCAATTGTTTATAGAACAACTTTTGTTACTTTCTTTCCTTGTTTCTTGATGAAGATTCCGTTTTCAGGATTAGTAACTTTCACACCTTGCAAGTTGTAGTATTCAACTGGAACTTCAGTGTCTTCTGCATCGATTTCATCGATAGCACTAGGTTCGCCAATCCAGAATGCATACTTGCTTGCTGCCTTAGTTGTAAATGCTTCGGTGCGAGGAAGAGCAAATCCCTTCATCCATTCACCAGAATTACCACAGATGTATATGTTTCCTGCAAGGTCCCAAGCGATATCATAACAGTTTGTACCGATACCGTGAGTTACACGTGTTTTTTCTACGATTTCAACACCACCATCTTCCAAATATTCAAGATCGTAGATTGAGAATGTAGTCTTAGATGTAGAAATTGCGATTTGTGTTCCGTCAGGAGAAATACGGATACCACCACCACCACGTGCCATACCGCCGGCACCTTCGAAGTAACGTTGTTCGCCGTTAGCATCTACATAAATCAATGCAGGTTCTGTGTCTGATGGAGTACCACGATATTGACAATACCAAACACCTCCTTGATTGTCATACTCAACATTTGTTACTTGAGGAGCAATTGTATAACCGGAAAGTGTTTCAATTTTAGTAGGAGTTGGCAAAACATCGGCTTCTCCAAGAGCATATTCATCTACACGAGAACCTGAAGCATTGAAACCAAACACACCCTTATTGGCGGCAATTGTCATAAGTTTCAAATCTTCGCCGGCACCCTTAATATCCATACCGATATTACCTGCTGCAAGGAATCCGTCTGCAGTGTGATATTCGTATGTATCAGCATTCAATTCACCACCTGCAAGAAGTGATGTGAATTTATTATTCTTCACAAGGTCGTCGTGACTTGGAGCATATAGTATATAGTCACCGGCATTGTTACAACGAGAAACGAAGATACGTCCGTCTTCTGCTACACGTACACGAGCAAGGTCAGCTCCATAAGAGATGAATGTGTAAGTCAAGTCACTCATAAATGCATAATTACCGGTCTTTTCATTCTTCACGCCGTTCATTTGAGGATCGAAGATAAACAGACCTACACCACCACGAGTTGCAGGATAATATGCACTACTGCTTGTTGACATTCCTTCTGTGATATAAACGTGACCGAATGCCGGGCTTTCAATGTTGTTGTCAACATCGATACCGCGAGGGTGATAGAATTGAGTTGCAAAGAATGTTTCCATTTGAGTCTTTTCAGCACCTGTTACTTCTACTTCCCAAGTGTAGTTATCATCAGCAAAATCAGCAAGACTGATTTCTGCAGTGTGAGCACCTGCTTCTACAGCACCGTCAGCAGTGGCAACAACTTCTTCAGCACTGTTCTTAACAATAACCTTAACTGTTGTAGCTACAGCATTCAAAGAATACTTAACCTTCAATGTGTTGTCGGCAACTTCGCTGCTTAGTGCGTATGCGAATGGATTGGCTGTACCACCTGTAGAAGGAGTTACTTTTGTTGCAGGTGGAGGTGTTGCAGTAAATTTAGCAACTGTTCCGTCAACAACCAATGCCAGATTGATTTCAGCGCCTTCTGTTACACCGGTAATTTCATTCAATGTCAATGTTAATTCACCGTGAGCAGCAGCATAAGCAGCTTCTACCGGTTCTGTAAGGGTTGTACCGTTAAGAGTGATTTCAGCTGCATTTGCAATACCTTCACTGATATCAAACATCTTAAGACCTGCTACTTTGCCTTCTGCATTTACATCGGTGGCAACCATTACCGATTTGCCTGTATACTTGAAATATGAAGCATTGTTAGCCTCTGCGACAACAGTTCCTTCTGCCATGTGACCAAGAATTGTTGGAACTCCTGCATCTGCTGCATTTAATTGAATTTCAAATGGCATAACCTTTTCTGAATCAAATACGATTTGATCATCTGCATTTGGAGAAAGGGTCATATTGTAATTTTCACCAAGATAAGAAGTTGTAAGATATGTTCCATCTTGGTTATTTCTCATATATCCAAGATATGCACCATCGGAAATGGCTGCTTTTATAATGCGTGTGTTGCCACTTGAGGCTGTAGTTGTTCCTACATATATAAAGTTTCCATCTTCAAGTGTACCATCGTAAGTCATGGTTTCTCCGGCTATACCATTACTCCAGTTTCCTGCAAAGTTGTTAGTCCACCATACTTGTGCTTCACCTTCCGGAAGTTTATCTTCACCGTTTTCCCACTTGTAAGCGGTTACATTATTTTCACCGCCGTATGCTTGGTTACACTTGTTGATACCTACAAGCACACCTTCGGCTGTAAGGGCTATATCAGATATAGGAAGTATATCACCTACTGTAGCAGTTGTTCCCAAAGTCTTAACCAAAGCATCGGTATTTATATCAAACAAATATACACTTGGCTTGTTTTCTGCGTCAACAGCAAGAACATACATTATACCATCGCGAAGGATTGTGCGGCGCACGGTTTTGCCTTCAAGTTCGGTAGCCATTGATGTGCAAGTACCGTCATCATACATATTATACTTGCTCTTCAATATATAGCCGTTCTTTCCTGCTGTAGAGTCTGGATAGTTTACATAAACCATTGTAGCCGGAACGTACGTTACGTTTTCAAGAAATGCAGTAGGATAAGCTGTGACTGCTGCTTTTACTGTTACGGGGAGTGATGTTGCAACTTCTTCAACTGCTTTATCTGTTGTCCATACCGAATCAGCCTTATAGTCAGCGTGAGAGAATTTTACAGTATAATCACCCGGTTCTACATTGCGGAATGCGAAAAGACCGTTGTAGTTTACGTCGGTAGTATCCACGGCAACTTCTTCTTCTCCTTTCATCAATTTTACGACTACTCCGTTAAGCGGTTTGTAAACGTCGTATGTACCTGCCTTAGGTGTATATAACGCATCTGAAAATTTTTCGTGCTTATCGCGAACGATACCTACGATGTCACCTGTTTTTTCTTTTTCCCAACCGAAATAATCGGCTACACCGCGAGCGTAATCCACACCTTCAAGACGACACATATCAAAGTTCATGTAGCGATGACGTGCAGGTTGATAAGTGTGGAAATAACCTTCAACAAGAAAGCCCGGTACAGAATGAGCAAGTACGATATAATTTCCTGAAGCAATCTTTACACTTCCGTTTGCCACGAGATTGTCATAGTGTGACCATTGTGTGTGACGATCCAAAATGCGGTGATCCCAACATTTTTCTGACATAGCTACACTGGTTGCTTCGTCAGCACCATAATTAGTGCGATAAATGAAATATAAATAGTTAATACCATCTCCATCAACATTTGCATTAGAGTGAATGGAAACGAACATATCAAAATCGTTGGCTTCAACTTCGGCTGCTATTGTAGTAAGTGTACGATTGAAGTCGTTGTTTTGGTCATCTTTAATATAGGAAGATCCGCTAGAAGTTGTTCCCTTATCATTAGGGTCATACGGATATGGACCACACTTAACGTGGCTCATCACAAGGTTTTGTGTCAAGTCAAGAGCCGCACCTATACGATTAGGATTATCGTTGATTTGGTTTTTAGTTTTATCGAAAGGTACCCCATATTCATGAAGTTTTTCAAGCAAAGCAAGACCCTTGCGAAGGTTTGTATTTGACTCAAAGAAGTCGGTTGTATCGGGATCTGCTGTACTGATAGGGCTGTGACCTATTGTCGCCATGTGGCGGTTGTTTGGTCCCCAAGAGCCGTGACCCGGATTGATGTAAATACGCACTTCGTCAACTGTAGGATTTTGTGCGTTTGCACCTGCGCCCACTAGAAGCGCCATCGCTGCTGTTGCTAATAGTTTTCTTAGTTTCATAGCACTTCAAGTTTATTTGTTGATATTCAAGATAAACAATTCTCCGTTGGGTGTAACGTAGGACAATTTTGAACCGTTACCTGCCACTGATGGATACATCGCCATAGATGATACCTGTGTCAAGTCTTGACGTACGCTGCCGTCTGACTTGACTGCCACAAGTTTTGACGCTGTCACTACTTCGCCGTTATCCTTGTCTTGCATTCCAACTACAACATTGTTGTCATACCACTTTGCAGCACGGATTGAACCAAGTGCCACAGGGTTGCTGCCGTCAAGGTTGCAAACGTAGGCTCCGCTGCCCACCAAGTAATAAAGAACTTTTGTTCCATCAGGTGATACAGATGGCCATAGATAACTTTGACCGCTTGTGCCTTGAGGAGAAATGTTCTTTGTTACTCCGTTTACTGTCACGTTCAATGCTCCGCGATTGATTGAAGCTACAGGTGCAGCAGCCGAAGCTGTTGCTGCCAATGCCTTTGTAGATACCTGACCGCGATTTACCGCATTTACTCGATTGCCTACAACGTTGAATCCTTGTAGATTGCGTGACGGTGATACAAGAGTTGATTCCTTACCGTTCTTAAGATCTACACTCTTTAATGATGTGTAACGCAATTTTCCTTTGTAAGAGGGTTGCTTGAACACTACGGTTGAACCGTCTTGACTGATTTCCACGCCCGAGAATGATGCACTCTGTGCAATTTTCACTGTCTTGCCTGTGGCAAGATCCACTTTTGACAAGCCTGCTGCTTCGTTGATGACTGCAAACGTTCCGTCATGGCTTAGCGTTGTCATGGCTGCAACGGTTCCCGAAGGAAGGTTAACCTTTTCGATTGAACCCACTTTCAAGAGTTGAGCCGAAGCCACAGAACTCGCAAGCACTGCGATTGAAAGTAATACCTTTCTCATCTTCTGTTAGTTTTTAGGTTAGTAATATTCTTTAATTATATACCTTAAGGATTAATTATCCCTAAAAAGATTCTTTAATATTATGTATATTGTATAAAAGTGATACAAATATAGTGAAATAAAACTTAAAAATAGATTTATTACAAGGAATACCCCCTTTTTTCATCCTTAAGGTATATATTTGAAATATAGAAATAGAAATCAGGGTGAGAAAAAGCGATGTAAAAGAATAAAAAGATAATTTTTTAATATGAACATTGAGAGTTTTGTTGTATTTTTGTTGTAAAATTACGCCGAGTGCTTCGGGGTGACTTGGAAATACGTGAAACCAAGTGTTCTTAAAGGAAATGGGCATTGTAACTTATCAAGAAGAAGGAAAACTGAAAGCGGCAGTAGAGTCGCTAGCCTGCAAGGAGGGCTTGCAGCGAATGTGTCATATGCGTATGGGGTGTGAACCCTTACCTTCTGAAATCATGATATCAGAATTGATAAGCGTGTGTCGTTCTTTATTATTTCCCGGTTTTTTTGGTGGAGCCGATGTAAACGGATATAATCTTGAATATACAATAGGTCTTCAATGTGAACGATTGAAAGCCATATTGGAAAACCAGATTGTAGCCGGTTTCTTGGTAGGAAAAGATAATGTGGAAGAGACTTATCTTGCTGAAATTAAACAGAAGTCGGAAATTATCTCGGTTGAATTCATATCTCGCTTGCCTGAATTACGTCGTATTCTTCACACCGATGTGATAGCTATTTATAAGGGGGATCCTGCAGCAACTTCTACTCAAGAGGTGATTTATTGCTATCCCTGTATAAAAGCTATTATCAATTATCGTATAGCTCATGAATTACTCGTAGAGGGAGTACCGGTAATTCCACGTATGATTACAGAAAGCGCACATTCCGAAACAGGTATAGATATACATCCCGGTGCAACGATCGGCGAATATTTTGCTATCGATCATGGAACCGGGGTTGTAATAGGGGAAACTGCTATTATAGGAAAAAATGTAAAGATTTATCAAGGAGTAACGTTAGGGGCGCGCAGTTTTCCTACCGATGAAAATGATAATTTAATAAAGGGTATTCCTCGTCATCCGATAATAGGGGATAATGTTGTGATTTATTCCAATGCTACTATTTTGGGAAGAATTACAATAGGAGATAATGCCGTAGTGGGAGGAAACATTTGGGTTACTACCGATGTTGCTCCCGGAGAGAGATTGATACAAGCAAAAAGCAAACAACATACTAAGATTGAAAGAAATGAGAGATAAGTTTGAGATGGTGGCTAAAACGTTTCAAGGTCTTGAAAACGTGCTTGCCGATGAATTGAAGGTTCTTGGTGCCGAAGATGTGGAACCGGGTCGTCGTGTAGTGGCTTTTAAGGGGGATAAGGCAATACTATATCGTGCCAACTTTTGTTGTCGCACTGCATTGAGGATATTGAAACCGATATATAAATTCTATGCTTCAACAGTAGATGAACTTTATGATGAAGTAAAGAAATTTGAATGGGATAAAGTGTTGTCGGCAAAACGCACATTTTCAATAGATTCGACAGTTTATAGTGAAGACTTCCGTCATTCTAAGTTTGTAACTTATCGAGTAAAGGATGCAATTGCCGATTATTTCAACGAAAAATATGGTGAACGTCCTTCAATAAGGTTGAGTAATCCCGATGTTATGTTTGATGTACATATTTCGGGAAATGAAGTTACATTATCTCTAGATAGTTCGGGAGAATCGCTTCACAAACGCGGTTATCGTGTGGCTCAAACAGAAGCTCCCATTAACGAAGTTCTTGCAGCAGGAATTATTAAATTAAGTGGTTGGGATGGAAAGAGTAACTTCTATGACCCGATGTGTGGTAGCGGAACTTTTCTTATAGAAGCTGCTTTGATTGCTGCAAATATCAATCCGGGTGTGTATCGTAATAATTTTGCATTTGAACGTTGGGATGATTTTGATGTAGACTTATTTGAATCAATCTACAATGATGATAGCAACGAATGTGATTTTGACTATAAGATTTATGGTTCCGATATTTCTCCAAAGGCTGTAGGTATAGCTAAAAGCAATATTAAAAGTGCAAGAGTGGGGAAATATATAGATATACAGGTGAAACCTATACAAGAAATAGATGAAGTTGCCGAAGGTGGCGGTGTTCTTATAACAAATCCTCCATACGGAGAACGTATTTCTGTGGAAAATATGGAAGCTCTATATGATTCTATCGGTACAAAGTTGAAAAATGTATTCAAAGGTTTCAGTGCATGGGTAATAAGTGAGGACAATGAGTTGTTTGATAAAATAGGATTGAAGCCATCATTGAAATATCCTATTTTAAATGGTTCTCTTGAATGTGAGTTGCGCCAATATGTTATTTTTGAAGGAACTTACAGCAATTTCCGTAAAGAAGGTCGTTCTGTAAAAAATGAAGATTTTAAAGGCTCTGAAAAACCTAAATTTTTACGTTCTCGTTTTGAACCGACTATCGGAATAGAGACTGACGAATTACAAGATGGTGAAGAACGCCGTCCTGCGCGTACTCTTCCGGGTAAACCGTTGCGTCGTGAAGGAGATGAGCGTCGTCGTGGTAAATTTGAGGGAAAGGAACGTCGTTTTGAACGTGGTAGTCGTTCTTTATATAAAACAGAAGGAGATAAAAAACAGGAAAGACGATTTAGTGATGACCGTGAAAAGAGTTTTGGACGCAGAGGTTTTGAGAGAAAGGATGAAGAACGTCGTGGTGGACGAAGAAATGAACGTCGTCCCATGACATCCCCTAAAAATGCACTTGAAGAACGTTATCAAAAATCTTATCATGATCGCCGTCGTGAAGACTTTGAAAGAATGAATATTCAGAAATCGGAAATTGATGGTAAAGATCATAGCGAAGAATTTTCCAAGAAAGTTGTCCGTTTCCGAGAACCATCTATCTCTAAAGACAATGAACGTCCTATATTGCGTGGACGACGTAATAGCTGGAAAAATAAGGATATTGAAGAATAATACATAAAATAAAAAATAATGGAAACTATTGATATATTATTGCTCGGATCCGGTGGTCGTGAAGCTACATTGGCATGGAAACTGAGACAAAGCGAAAAACTTGGTAAACTATATATAGCTCCGGGAAATGGAGGAACACATGCCTTTGGTGAAAATGTTGCTATTTCACCTTTAGATTTTGATGCTGTTAAGGCTTTTGTGTTAGAGAAAAGTGTGAAAATGGTTGTGGTGGGAAATGAAGACCCGCTTGTGGCAGGTATATACGACTTTTTTAAAAATGACGCAGAACTTGCAGATGTCCCTGTTATAGGACCATCAAAGGAAGGAGCACAACTGGAAGGAAGCAAAGATTTTGCTAAGGCTTTCATGAATCGCCACAATATACCTACAGCTCGCCACTTGAGTGTTACAAAGGATACAATAGAAGACGGATATCGTTTTCTTGAGAGTTTGGAAGCACCGTATGTTCTTAAAGCCGATGGTCTTGCTGCCGGAAAGGGTGTGTTGATACTTTCCACATTGGAAGAAGCTAAAAAAGAATTAGGAGAAATGCTTAATGGTATGTTTGGTGCTTCTTCTGCCACTGTTGTAATTGAAGAATTCCTTTCGGGAATAGAGTGTTCCGTTTTTGTTCTTACCGATGGCAACAGCTATAAAGTATTACCTGTTGCGAAGGATTATAAGCGTATAGGTGAGGGTGATACAGGATTAAATACCGGTGGTATGGGAGCTGTTTCACCTGTATGTTTTGCCGATGAAGTGTTTATGGAAAAAGTTCGTACTCGCATTATCGAACCTACGGTGAACGGATTAAAATCGGAAAACATCACATATAAGGGCTTTATATTCTTGGGCTTAATCAATGTAAAGGGAGAACCTATGGTTATAGAGTATAATGTGCGTATGGGTGATCCTGAAACAGAAGTGGTTATGCCGCGTTTGAAAAGTGATTTGGTAAAATTGTTCCAAGCAGTGTCGGCAGAGACTTTATCTGATTGTACCCTTGAAATAGATCCGCGTTATGCTGTAACTGTTATGATGGTGAGTGGAGGATATCCGGGTTCTTATGAAAAGGGTAAAGAAATTACAGGATTGGAAAATGTAACTGATAGTATCTTATTCCATGCCGGAACAAAGAAAGAGGGAGATAAATTTGTCACATCCGGAGGACGAGTAATAGCAGCAACATCTTATGGTGAAACTAAAGATGAAGCTCTTGCACGTTCTTTTGCAAGTATCTCTAAGGTTAAGTTTGATGGTATGTATTACCGTCGCGATATCGGTGCCGATCTTAAATAATCGGTAATTGAGAGTGTATATAATCTCAATTTAATAATGTTTAGAGAAGAAGACATAAATAAATTTCTGAATGGTCGCCAATTCTTTATTTTGGCGGCTATTCTATTTGTGTTTTCTACGATTTTATCTTCTACGTCGGAAGAACCAACACTGCAAGGCAGTACTTCGGGAGTTTGTTTCTATTCGGTAGCAATACTTTCGTTACCGTCGTATCTTTCTAAACTGTTTAGTATAATCAGCATAGTAGGTGTATGTGCTTTATTGTCATTACTGAATAAAGCGTATTCTTTTATAAAAGATGTTACGTATGTTTTTGCTTCATCTTTCTTATTGTTGAATATTGCCAATCCTGAAATAACTATGCGATTGTGCGATGGTTCTTTATTGGCTGTTATTGTTGTTTTGTTAGCCTATATATTATTCAGTATTTATCAATCTCAATATCCGCAACGTAGAATATTTCTTATATCGGTGATATTATCATCTTGTTGCTTGTTTCAATATGCTTTTGTCTATCTTATACCTGTTTTTTTAATAGGATTTCTACAAATGCGTGCTGTAAATATGCGTAGTGTACTTGCGATGTTATTTGGTTTAGTCACTCCGTTTTGGATTATGTTAGGAACCGGAATTGTGGGGATGGATGAAATGCAAGTACCGCAATTGGTGAATGTTTGGAGGGATTTTGATACGAAGCAATCGGGATATATTCTTGTGTTATTTTCTACTACAGCTTTTTTAACGTTGGTATTACTTTTTACCAATGTGTTGCAAATTATCAATTATAAAATGCAGATAAGAGCTTATAATGGTTTTTTTCTTGTTCTCACGATATTTACGATGATAATGATGGCTGTAGATTATAATAATGCAAAGGTCTATTTGCCGGTATTGAATTTATGCTTGTCGATACAGATTGCTCATAGTTTTACGATAAAAAAATATTTGCGTAGATATATTCCATATTTGTTGTTTGTTTTCTCTTGCATAGGAGTGTTTGTGTGGAGAGTTTTTTATTAATTGTTTCTTCATGAGAATAGTTGTAGAAAAAAATATTCCATATATAAAAGGTGTACTTGAGCCTTTTGCCGAAGTGCTGTATCTTCCGTATCAGGAAATAACATCTGAGGTCATGAAAGATACAGATGTGCTGTTGGTACGCACCCGTACTCGTTGTGATGAAACTTTATTATCCGGAAGCCGTTGTCGCTTTATCGGGACTGCTACTATTGGAACCGATCATATAGATTTGGACTATTGTAGAGAGCATGGCATTGTGGTTAAAAATGCACCCGGTTGCAATTCACCTGCCGTAGCTCAATATGTACTTTCTTCAATTGCTCACTGGATGAAAAAGGAGTATATCAATAATACGGCGGGACTCACTCTTGGAGTTGTTGGTGTAGGTCATGTAGGATCAATTGTGGCTCGATGGGCAACCGATTTAGGTTTTAAAGTCTTGCTTAACGACCCTCCATTGCGTCGTGCTACAGGAAGTGCTGATTATGTACCGTTAAGTAAACTAATGAAAGATGCCGATATTATTACATTTCACACTCCTCTTACTCATTCAGGAATTGACGCAACTTACCATTTAGGGGGTAGCTCTTTTATTATGGCTTTACAAAATTGCCGTTTATTGATAAATTGTGCCCGAGGTGAGATTGTTGATAATAAGGCTTTAGTGGAATTTATGGATATGTCATCTGTAAAGGATATTATAATTGATTGTTGGGAAAATGAGCCTGAGATAAATCTTGAATTGTTGAAAAAATCATTTATAGCCACTCCGCATATTGCAGGCTACTCTTTGGAAGGTAAGATGCGTGCCACGGCGATGTTGCTGGAGGCATTAAGTGAACATTTTGGTTGGTCTATAGAAATTCCTAAAATAGAAGCTCCATTGAATGGAACTGATAATATTACTTTGGAAAAAATAATGAATAGCTATAATCCTGTAGCTGATACAGAACGTTTAAAATCTTCTCCGTCTGATTTTGAACAACTTCGCAATACCTATAAACTTCGTGATGAGGTGAAATAACAGGTAGAAAAAAGAAACAGGATTGCGTTATGATTTTCTCAAACCTGACGCAATCCTTACTCATGAATAAAACTTTAGCATTTTACCATTATTTCGATACAAAAGTAAAACCTTAACTTTGCTTGATACATTACAAAACCATAAAGAAAAAATAACATTTCGGTATCATAGTCTTATACCTATATAATAGGTATATAGTTATATATAAGGTGTTGAGGGTGAGAAAAAATCTTAATTTGGTGTTGTAATAATAATTTTTTGTCTAATTTTGTCGCCGATTTTGAGAAAACATGCTGATATGACCATAAAAAAGTGATTTTATGAGTTATATCCGATAAAAACGCAAGTAATAGATGTCAAAGAATTTGGTGATAGTGGAGTCTCCTGCAAAAGCGAAGACTATAGAAAAATTTTTAGGCAAGGAATATAAAGTCTTGTCAAGTTACGGTCATATACGCGATTTAAGAAAAAAAGATTTCAGCATTGATATCGAAAAGGATTTTATTCCTTTATATGAAATTCCTGCAGAAAAGAAAGATTTGGTAAAAGAACTAAAAAAGGCAGCCAAAGACGCCGATATGGTGTGGTTGGCTTCCGATGAGGACCGTGAGGGAGAAGCTATCGCATGGCATCTTTATGAAGTATTAGGTTTAAAGCCGGAATCTACCAAACGAATCGTCTTTCATGAAATTACCAAGACTGCTATATTGAATGCAATAGAGAATCCGCGAGATATTGATATTAACCGTGTTGACGCACAACAGGCACGTCGTGTTCTTGATCGTATTGTGGGTTTTGAACTTTCTCCAATTCTTTGGAAAAAAATAAAACCTGCACTTTCTGCTGGTCGTGTACAAAGTGTGGCTGTACGTTTGCTTGTAGAACGTGAAAAAGAAATAAAATCGTTTGTAAGTGAACCGTATTTTCGTGTGGTTGCCCAAATGAGAGCTGAAAAAGCTGACTCTGTTGTAACCGCCGAGTTAAATCGTCGTTTGACAACCGAAACCGAAGCCAAATCGTTACTTGAAGCATGTAAAACGGCTTCTTTCCATGTGGGTGATGTTACAGTCAAACCTGTCAAGAAATCTCCGGCTCCTCCATTTACGACTTCTACGTTGCAACAGGAAGCGTCTCGTAAATTAGGGTTCACTGTATCTCAAACAATGATGGTGGCTCAACGCCTATATGAGTCGGGATATATCACTTACATGCGTACCGATTCATTAAATCTCTCTTCGCTTGCTATTAATACAATAAGTGCCGAGATTAAAGAGCAAATAGGTGAAGAATATCTTAAAGTGCGTAAGTATCACACTAGCTCAAAGGGTGCGCAAGAAGCACACGAGGCAATACGTCCCACTTATATAAATAAACATGAGATAATCGGAACAGCACAAGAAAAGAAGCTGTACAATCTTATATGGAAACGTACCATTGCGTCACAAATGGCAGACGCTGTGCTTGAAAAGACTAATGTTGATATAGAAATATCAAATAGAAATGAAAAATTTCAGGCAACCGGTGAAGTGGTTAAGTTTGATGGTTTCTTGAAAGTATATATGGAATCAATCGATGATGAAAGTGGAGATAATTCAGCCGACGTAAATATGCTTCCTCCAGTAAAAGCCGGTATGGCGATGAATGCTGAAAATATTACTGCAACAGAACGTTTCACTCAGCACCCGTCCCGTTATACTGAAGCAACTCTTGTGAAAAAACTTGAGGAATTGGGTATAGGTCGCCCTTCTACGTATGCACCTACAATTTCCACAATTCAGAACCGTGAATATGTAGTAAAAGGTGAAAAATTGGGAGAAAAAAGAGAATACAAAGTGCTTGCATTGAAAAATGGAACATTGAAAACTTCTAAGAAGACAGAAACAACAGGTGCAGATAAGGGTAAATTGATACCTACCGATATCGGTGTGATTGTAAATGATTTCTTGCAGGAGTATTTTCCTTCTATTATGGACTATAATTTCACTGCTACGGTAGAAGAAACTTTTGATAAGATTGCCGAAGGAGAAGAAAAATGGAATGACGGAATAAGACAATTTTATAATACATTCCATCCGGATGTGGAAAAAGTGTCAAATCTTCGTCTTGAGCATAAAGTAGGTGAACGTATTTTGGGTAATGACCCCAAAACAGGAAAACCTGTATCGGTGAAAATAGGTCGTTTTGGCCCGGTTGTTCAATTAGGCAGTGCCGAAGATGAAGAAAAACCGCAGTTTGCTTCACTTAATAAAGATCAATCTATCAATACACTTACGCTGGAACAGGCGTTAAAACTCTTTGAACTTCCTCGTGATTTAGGAGAATTTGAAGGAGCAATGGTGACTGTGGCTGTCGGTCGTTTTGGTCCGTATGTGAAACATAATGGAAAATTTGTGTCTATTCCGAAGGGAATTACTCCCGAAAAAATCACATTGGAAGAAGCTCAACAATTGATTATAGAAAAGCGTGAAAGTGAAACTAAAAAAGTACTTCGTACTTTTGATGAAGAACCCGAAATGGAAGTGCTTAATGGTCGTTTTGGCGTTTATATCGCTTATAAAGGAAAGAACTATAAAATACCGAAAGGAACCGATGCCGATTTGCTTACACTGGACTATTGCTTAAAAATAGTAGAAGATGAGGCTAATGCTCCCAAAAAGAAAACAGTGCGACGTAAAACAGCAGCAACAAAGAAATAAAAACAAAACAGAAGGTGTAATTAAACAACAAACAAGGAATTTTGCTCGCTTGAGAAAAATCCTTGTTTTTGTAATAAAACTAAAAGATGAAAGGGCTGTTGTGGTACATAGCGGTGGTGATGATGACGGTGTGCGTGGGGCTTGCAGGGTGTGGTCCGCGCAAGGTGGATGCGCGCTTGGCACAGGTGAATGAACTTGCCAATGCAGGCGAGACCGATAGCGCCATGATGGTGCTTTCAAGCATTGAAAAACAGTCGTTGAACGAGCATAACCGCCGTTATTACGACCTTATGAGCATAAAAACTCGCGATAAGGCTTATCAAGACATCACCGGCGATACTGTTATCACCGATATTATCGATTATTTCGACGGCAACGGCAGTGATTATGAAAAAGGCGAGGCATACTACTATGGCGGACGAGTGTATCGCGAGATGGGCGATGCCCCACAGGCACTCGACTACTTTCAAAAGGCACTCGACGCTTTCCCCGAAGATGAAGCAATGATGAAAGGCAAAACAGCAAGCCAAATGGGGCAAATCTTCTTGAATATGTATATGTTTGAGCATGCAAAACCCAAGTTCCAAGAAGCAATCCGCTACCAAAAAGACTGTAAAGATTCTGTTGGACAAATATTAAATTTGCGTGTATTGGGAGATGTTTATCAAGAATTGGATATAGTGGATAGCGCTCTATGGTGTTTCAAGCAAGCATTGAAATTAAATAGTAAGAGTGATTCTAACCTTAAGAGAAAAATTGATATAAAATCAAGTATTATAGATTTATATGTTTCACAAGGAGACTACGACAAAGCCCGACAAGAATTTGTTGAATTTGATACACTAAGCAATGGCTTTAAGTACGATTATGTATTACATACCAGAATAAACATGTATATAATACTTAAGCAATATGGTAAAGTGCAGAAATCGGCACAAGAATTAACGAAATCAAAATCCATAGATAGCAGGCAGTTTGCCTATTCAGTATTAGCTAATTATGCTAAATTTATAGGTGACGAAGAAAAAACTTATGATTTTGTAATGAAATATTTTAGTTGTCAAACTGGAATTAATAAAAATGCGTCGCGTACTGCCGTTATTCATCAAAATTCGTTATACAACTATGCTCTTCGCGAAAAAGAAAGTAATATATTGAGATATAATCAACAAATTTTAAAACAAAAGATTTCCATAATTACAATAAGTCTCTTAGTGGTTATATGTCTTTTTTTATTTGCAATGTATAGAAATAGAAAGCTTAAACTACAACTTTCTTTACAGATAAATAATTTAATGAAAATTCAAAAAGAAGATTTTTATGATAATATAGTTAATAATGAAAATGTAACCATAACAGAATTAGAAATAGAATATAACAAAGAATATAATAAACTCATACAAAATGTTGAACCCGAAAATTATGTAATACCCGAAACAATATTGAGTTCTAAAATTTACAACCAAATAAAACAAAGTTTAAACACAAACAAAACCATAACATCTAGTGATTGGCATAAATTAGACGTGCTTATAAATAATGTTCATAAATCATTTACACTTAAATTATATCAATTAAATACTAAAATAAGTAAGCATGAGTATCAAATATGCTTGCTGACAAAATGTAAATTTTCAAATACAGATATATCTTGTATAACAAATCGGGAACGTTCAAGTATTACAAAAGCAAAAATAAGATTGTATATTAAATTATTCAATAGAAATGGTAATGCAAAGGAATTCGATAGATTTATCCTTTCATTATGAGCTTGTTATGTTGATTTTTGTCAACAGAATATCAACAAATCCATAAAAGATGTCAACAAAAAGTCAACAAAAAAATATGGTATTTTATAAAAGAATTAATTTATTTGTGCCGATAATTTTAATGACATAATTTATGAAAAAAACATTATCGTTTCTAATTATGGTTTTGTTCTGCTTTTCAATTTCAGCAGATCTAATACCATTAGAACCCAAAGACCCTCCAAAGGTGGTAAATGGAAAAGATTTAGATAGAAGTGAGATTTTAGTACCGAGTGCATCGATTGAAGACGGAGTGATTAACATTGAAACAGCATATGTATACATAAGAATGAATTGGGGGTATTCCGGAGAATATGATGATACATCTTATCTAGCTTATTATTATTCGGCAGATGCGGAAAATATAAATGAAATGATTTATTCTCCAAATTGGACAATATTGATACCCAAAGAAAACTCAACTCAAGTAAATGAAGTAAGATATAATTATATTACATATATGATTTATGATACAGCTGAAATGTCTGAGTAATAGAACTATGTTATTAAATTAATTTGTATAATTGTAATTATAAACATATTTAAAGCTAAATTTATGAAAACAGTAAACTTAAAATGGATGCTTATATTAGCTGTAATGCTAATTGGATTTACATCATGTAGTGAAGATGAAAGTGAGTCGGTGATGACAGAAGTGGAAAACAATACGATTGATTTCACGATTGAAATTACCGATAGTGTTGGAAAAGATTGGCTTCAAACGGGAAGTGCTAATGATATTTGTGGTCTTCTTAGAGTGAAATATAATGGAGAAACTTATTTTATTACAGAAGAATCCCGAAGTGAAGTAGACGTGTCATTAGCATTGGTTTCCGGAGAAAATGGAAGTAAAAAAATTGTGTTTGGTGGAATAGATGGAACACGTGAGTATGCCAAAGAGTCTTTTACCATCGATTGTGCCGATGGCAAAAAACAAGAAGTTACGTTTTCCAATAGGATTGACCGAAGTAGTGGAGAAACGAGATATGTTCGCACTTATACATTAAATGGGGAACCGATTGAAGAGCCTACAGTAAAATGTGAATATGAATTTATCCCATATAATGTACACATGGTAGGAGGATTCCAATCATACGTATTCGATTTTGAGCCAATCGATAAAAACGGTAATAATTTGTTGCTCAATGAGAAATTCTGTGAAGCATTAAAAAAGAACACAACATTTACATTCAGGGGAAAGACTTCTAACATAGTTCTGAGTGAGACTAAAGACTGGGAAGAATATCCAAAGCCTGAAGATATGGCAACCTCAAGTACATTTGACACTTTCAATTTATATTTTAATACTCATTACTCTTCTGATGGTTCCCATAATTATAGAATTAAATTCGGTCAATTTGTTTGTGGAATCTATTACATAGATCAAACGCTTGAGATCAATTGGTTTGATGGAACAAAAGATGAGGTAACGTTTACATTGGTAAATATGCCGTCTTATTATACCGATCCAACGTCTGACTTATATAATCCGTCAATGCCTTTAGCGCAATATGAACTTTATTGGAATGGAGAAAGAGTAAAACATGAGTCTCAACATGCTGTTATGTCTTTCACCATGAGAAAAACTTTTGAATGGACGGAATGACATACGAGACTCACATCGTCCCATTTGAGAACAAACGGTATGAATAAAAATGTTTGGTAGAACTGAGAAAGAGAGACCGGCGGCCTCTCTTTCTTGTTAATGCTCAAAATGTAGGGCTATAAATTAATTATCATAAAAATTTTGAGCAGTTTTAATGCTTTTCATGGTGTATCATTATGTTTTTTCGAGTTCAAAGTTAAGGATATGTGGCAAATGTTGTATTTTTCTTGCAAGTTTGTGATGTAATTTGTTTGGAATTCCTTAATTTTGACTGCAATATTGCAAAAGATGATATTATGAATAGAAATATACTTTGGATTCCATTATGTATCATTATTATAATAGGAATGGTAAGTTGTGGAACTAGGAAATCAGAAGAGAATGATAAAGAGAACCTGTTGGAGATAAAACAGAAGCCATTGTATGGTCCGAATGATGGGCGATATGTGGTGGTGGATACCATAGATAGCCTGATAGTATATTATCCTAATTTTTCAAAAATTGATCTTGTGTGTGGTAATATGCCGGTTAAAGAGGATACAAATGTTGTATTTTGTGCGGCTGCTGCATTTACGGGTACATATATGGAAGAATTCAGGCATACCAATGTGGCAGGTGATCATGTATCAGGAGGGAAACGTTATGCCGGTTATGAATGCAGGGTGAATACCGGTTGTTTTGTTTATTATGGTGAGGATAAGTGGGATTTTGTTTATGGAGAATATTCTCCGTATCTGGATAGGGCTGCACTAGCAGGAGGTATGGGATATGCTCAGGTGATGATGATAAATAAAGGTGAGATTAAACAAACTTATCGTGTAAATCCTCAAAGTACGAAAGATGTTAATGAATTTCGTGCTTTATGTGAGCTTAATGGTAAATTGTGTGTGATAGATTCCAATGGTTTTATCAATTTCATTGATTTTGTGAAAAAGTTAGCACAAGTTGGCGTTACCAATGCCATATATATGGATATGGGAGAAGGATGGAACTATTCTTGGTGGCGTCATTCCGATGGTATGGCTGTTGAAATACATGAAATTCCGTGTGCTTATACTACCAATTGGATTACATTCTATAAATAACGATTATTATCTTTGGTGAAAACATAACCAAATGAAAATGTTACAATGCTATATTAGTTCAATATAGGAAACGTTGATTTCTTGGAATCTAATGGAACTTTATTGTATAGAAACAATAGTCATAAACCCCATCGATATTAATCCATTCCTTTGGGTGCAGGTGTTTGTCCCTTAATCCGCAATAGTCTTGAGTACTCATAGGGTGTCCCATGAAGTTCATTGTAGAACAAATACCTCCTGTTATAGCGAAGATTGGAATCTCATCGTTGACAGTTACAGGGTAATCCAAATAAGTCTCCATTGGTATATAACAGATATTCAGTCCTTCAGGGAAAGGAATACTGTAATTTCTTGGAACCATCAGATCTATAGCTCGTCCATCTACGGCAAAGGCTAATGCCACAGAATCTTGAGATTGTTTCATCATAATTTCAATGCATATTTTTTCCTTATTGTCAAGAGTTATACAGGATAACTGAGAGGGAAGTTCACTGCCAAATTTTGACACGATGCCATTTTTTGCTCGATAAAAGTTGAAACTTGCGGTTTTCTTGGATGATAAATCTGTCTGAATGTTAATTTTTAGGTATGTTTTATTATCTAATTTCAAAGATAACAGTGTTGGAGTATCGGTATCGATCTTTTCTGAATAATCGATTTGAACATTTTGCCCGAATGACAATATTGTTGTAAGTAAAATCAGTGGGAATGAAAATAAAATTCTTTTCATAATAATGTTTATCTTTGTGATTATGGAGACAAAGATAAATAATATGGACGGTAAGTCCAAATTTAAAGATGTGTCAATTGCACCCATGCATACAGCAGAACACATATTAAATGGTACAATGGTGAAGATGATTGGTTGTCGTCGTGCTGATAATGCTCATATCGAACGTAAAAAATCTAAATGTGACTATATAATACCACATCCACTTTCTCAAGAAGAAATAAATGCGATTGAAGCAAAAGTAAACGAAGTGATTTCGGCAGATATGCCGGTAATGATTGAATTTGCTACGCAGAAAGAGGTGTGTGATCGATTTGATTTGGAACGATTACCGGAAAATGCAAGTGAAACGGTGAGAATTGTGCGTGTTGGAGATTATGATGAATGCTTGTGTGTGGGTACGCATGTGGAACGTACATCACAAATTGGAAAATTTAGGATTTCAAGTACGCGTTATCAAGAAGGAGTCCAACGTATCGTGTTTCGTCTTGATTTGCCTGAATAGGAGTTTGAAGTACTCAAAAAATGGATGAAATGAGTCAAAATGTGTTGTAAAACACATACTAAATAAAATTTAATAGTCTTTAACAAATATTTAAATCATTGTTTCTTAGGATGTTATGCAAAATTGGTAAATTTTTGGGAGATTTTTTTCTGAAAAAAATTTTGTGGTTTCAAAAAAGTGCGTACCTTTGCAACGCTTTTGAGGACAACGTTTCACGAAAGTCGGAAGAAAGAGATCATTGAAGTGATTGCGATATAATAAAAGATAAACAGGAAGCACAAGGTAAACAAGACTGAAGGGAGAGTGAGTTCTCGTCTTAGAAAGGATTCTTGTTCCGGG
>CAZTFX010000013.1:0-38442 GCA_964613095.1 uncultured Muribaculaceae bacterium
ATGCTTCCTTAGCTATATCGTAGCTCACACCTTCTACTTCAATTAACACTCTTCCCGGAGTTACCGGCGCAACAAATCCTTCCGGAGCACCTTTACCCTTACCCATGCGGACATCTGCCGGCTTACGAGTAATTGGTTTATCAGGGAATATTCTAATCCAAATTTGACCTTGACGTTGCATGTAACGGGTTACAGCCACACGAGCAGCCTCGATTTGGCGACCTGTAATCCACTTGGTTTCAAGAGTCTTTATACCAAAAGAGCCAAATGCAAGAGTAGTACCGCGATGTGCGAACCCCTTTTGTGTACCATGTTGTACTCTTCTGAACTTAGTTTTCTTTGGTTGTAACATTGTTATGTAATTTCAAGTCGATTAACGATTGTTCTTTTGCTTTCTGAAGCCTCCTCTACGAGGTGCTCCGTTATTATTACCACGACCTTCTTTAGCGTTGTTAGTGAATGAAGGAGCTAAATCGCGTTTTCCGTAAACTTCACCCTTACAAATCCAAACCTTAACTCCGATGAGACCCACCTTTGTCAAAGCTTCCACCAAAGCATAATCGATATCAGCGCGAAGAGTATGTAGAGGAGTACGTCCTTCTTTAAACATCTCAGAACGAGCCATTTCAGCACCATTCAAACGACCACTCACTTGTACCTTTATACCTTCTGCACCCATGCGCATTGTAGAGGCTATAGCCATCTTAACTGCACGACGGTAAGCAATTTTACCTTCAATTTGACGCGCGATGTTACTAGCCACGATTTCTGCGTCAAGTTCAGGACGTTTTACTTCATAAATATTGATCTGAACATCCTTATCGGTGATTTGCTTCAATTCTTCCTTCAACTTATCAACTTCTTGACCGCCCTTACCAATGATAAGACCCGGACGAGATGTACACACTGTTATAGTGACAAGTTTAAGAGTTCTTTCAATTACTATACGTGACACACTAGCTTTCGCCAATCTCGCATTAAGATACTTGCGGATTTTGCTGTCTTCTAGCAAAGTATCGCCATAATTATTTCCACCATACCAGTTAGAATCCCAACCTCTGATGATACCTAGACGATTACTTATCGGATTTACTTTTTGTCCCATATCTTATGCTTAATTTATGCGTTAGTAGTTTCTTTTGTACCCACGAACAATGTTACATGGTTTGAACGTTTACGTATTCTATATCCACGTCCTTGAGGAGCTGTACGAAGACGCTTCAACATTGGAGCGCAATCTACGAAGATAGTATTGATGAACAATTCTCCGTTTTCAGCCTTTCTCTCATTCTTTTGTTCCCAATTTGCAATAGCCGAACGTAGAAGTTTCTCTACTCTGGCAGCGGCTTCCTTATTTGAGAATTTGAGGATACCCAAAGCTTGGAAAACTTCCTTACCACGCACCATGTCTGCAACAAGGCGCATCTTGCGAGGAGAAGTAGGGACGTTCTTCAACTTTGCGAAAGAAACCGTCTTTTTAGCTTCTTTAATCTTCTCAGCCGATTCTCTTTTTCTTTTACCCATTGTATTTAATTCTTTTTTGTCAAAAATTGTTATATCCCGGGTCCTTATTTCTTCTTGTTACCACCGTGTCCACGGAAAGTACGAGTTAGAGCAAATTCGCCTAGCTTGTGACCCACCATGTTTTCTGTAACGTAAACGGGAATAAATTTATTACCATTGTGTACTGCAAAAGTGTGACCAACGAAATCAGGAGAAATCATCGATGCTCTAGACCAAGTCTTGATAACCGACTTCTTTCCACTTTCTTCCATTGCAGCAACTTTCTTTTCAAGCTTCACGCTGATAAATGGACCTTTCTTTAATGAACGACTCATAATAAGTTACTAATTAATCAAATTACTTCTTTCTTCTTTCAATAATGTACTTAGAAGAATGCTTCTTCGGAGCACGTGTCTTAAGACCCTTAGCATACAAACCTGTACGTGATCTTGGGTGTCCTCCTGATTGGCGACCTTCACCACCACCCATTGGGTGATCTACCGGGTTCATTACCACACCACGGTTGTGAGGACGACGTCCTAACCAACGAGAACGACCAGCCTTACCCGAACGTTCAAGTGCATGATCAGAGTTACCTACTACACCTACAGTAGCCTTACAAGTAGCAAGGATTTTACGAGTTTCTCCCGAAGGCAATTTGATAATAGCATAATCACCATCTCGCGATGTCAATTGAGCAAATGTTCCAGCACTTCTTGCCATCATTGCTCCTTGTCCCGGTCGCAATTCAATGTTATGAATTAAAGTACCAACAGGTATTTTATTTAGTGGAAGAGCATTACCTACTTCAGGTGCTGCATCCGGTCCACTCACAACTGTAGAGCCAACTTTCAATCCGTTGGGTGCAATCATGTAAGCCTTAGAGCCATCAACATAATAAAGCAATGCAATGCGAGCCGAACGGTTTGGATCGTACTCGATCGTCTTTACTGTTGCTGGCACACCGTCTTTATTTCTCTTAAAGTCAATGATACGGTATTTACGTTTGTGTCCACCGCCCATATAGCGTGTTGTACGGTGGCCTTCATTATTACGACCACCGGTAGAACGCTTTCCGACTGTAAGAGATTTCTCTGGTGTACGAGTTGTTATGTCGTCAAATACACCAATAACTTTGTGTCTTTGCCCCGGTGTTGTGGGCTTGAATTTTCTTACTGCCATTTTTCTTATTAAATATTGCTATAAAAATCTATAGTTTCTCCTTCTGCAAGAGTTACAATAGCTTTCTTAAACGCAGGTTTCTTACCACGAATAAGACCGGCTTTAGTGTAACGTTGTTTTCTTTTACCCTCGTAATTCATTGTATTAACCGAAGCTACTTTTACGCCATACAAATCTTCAACCAAGTTCTTGATTTGATACTTGTTAGCGTCGGGAGATACACAGAAAGTATAACGATTAAGTTTTTCACTCAATCCGGTAGCTTTTTCTGTAACGATTGGTTTGATCATTATATTCATTTTATACCTCCTTTATTAATCTAATTCGTTTAACACAGCAACACTGCTCTCAGTCAACACCAATGCTTTATTATCAAGCACTTTGTAAGTGTTTATCTGAGATGCAGAAATGATATTCGCACTTTCAATATTACGAGCTGACAAATATACGTTTTTATTTTGATCTGCTAAAACTAGAAGCATCTTCACACCCTCTAATTTAATATTTTTAGTAAAGTTTATAAATTCTTTAGTTTTAGGAGCTTCAAAAGTAAAATCTTCAACGACCGTAATCTGATTGTTTTGAGCCTTGAATGCCAACGCAGATTTACGCGCCAAATCTTTCAACTTCTTATTCAATTTAAAACGATAGTCACGTGGACGTGGACCAAATACGCGACCTCCTCCCACTAGAACAGGAGAATTAATATCACCGCGACGCGCGCCACCGCCACCTTTTTGCTTGCCTAGCTTACGAGTACTTCCTGCAACTTCGCTTCTTTCCTTAGACTTGTGAGTACCTTGACGTTGATTAGCCAAGTACTGCTTAACAGCAAGATAGATAGCGTGTTCGTTTGGCTCGATACCGAATACAGCATCATTCAACACAACCTTCTTTCCTGTGTCTTCACCTTTTATGTTATATACTGCGAGTTCCATTATTTTTCAATTATTACGATTGAACCTTTACATCCCGGAACTGAACCCTTAATCAATAAAAGGTTGTTCTCAGGCATAACCTTGATAACTTGTAGATTTTGAACAGTCACACGTTCATTTCCGGTTTGACCGGCCATGCGCATTCCCTTGAAAACCTTAGCAGGGTATGAACAAGCACCGATTGAACCCGGAGCACGAAGACGATTATGTTGACCGTGTGTAGATTGACCTACACCACCAAATCCATGACGTTTCACTACGCCTTGGTATCCTTTACCTTTTGAAGTACCTGCGATATCCACAAATTCTGCTCCTTCAAAAAGGTCAACACCAATAACGTCGCCTAACTTGTACTCTTGATCAAAATTTTTGAACTCGGCCAAGTATCTTTGCGGAGCTACACCAGCTTTCTTAAAGTGACCAGCCATAGCAGCAGTAGTATGCTTATCTTTCTTTTCCACGAAACCAAGCTGTACTGCTTCATAACCGTCTTTTTCAAGAGTTTTTACTTGAGTAACAACACAAGGACCTACTTCGATAACAGTGCACGGAACATTTTTTCCGTCGGCACTGAAAACGGATGTCATTCCGATTTTCTTTCCTAATAATCCTGGCATTTCTCTTAATTTTTAAATTTCTTAATCACTTTTTTGTTGATAACTCACTTCGACATCAGACCTTGATTTCCACTTCAACACCGCTAGGCAATTCAAGCTTCATCAACGCATCAACAGTCTTAGCTGTTGAGCTATAGATGTCAATCAATCTTTTAAATGAAGACAATTGGAACTGTTCACGAGATTTCTTATTTACGAAAGTAGAACGGTTCACAGTAAAAATTCTCTTGTGAGTAGGAAGTGGAATTGGACCACTTACTACTGCACCTGTTGCCTTCACAGTCTTTACTATCCTCTCAGCCGATTTATCAACCAAGTTGTGATCGTAAGATTTTAATTTAATTCTGATTTTTTGGCTCATTGTATTTTGTAATAAAATATTATTTCAATAAATCTACACGTCCGTTACATTCAGTCAACACTGCTTTAGCAATTGAAGAACTTACTTCTGCATAGTGAGAGAAACTCATTGTTGAAGTTGCACGACCTGATGTAATTGTACGCAACGCTGTTACATAACCGAACATTTCCGCAAGAGGAGTCTTAGCCTTCACAATACGAGCACCGCTGCGGCTTGATTCCATACCTTCAACTTGACCACGACGCTTATTCAAGTCACCGATTACATCACCCATGCTTTCTTCCGGAGTTACAACTTCAACCTTCATTATTGGTTCAAGAAGTACAGGACCGGCCTTTTCACAACCCTTCTTAAACGCTTGAATAGCACACAATTCGAATGAAAGTTGGTCAGAGTCTACCGGATGGAAAGAACCGTCAATCAAAGTAACCTTCAATTGCTCGATTGGATAACCTGCCAAAACACCATTCTTCATTGCAGTAGCAAAACCTTTTTGTACTGATGGAATGAATTCCTTTGGAACGTTACCACCCTTAACTTCATCAACAAATTGAAGACTTCCTTCAAATCCTTCATCAACCGGCTCGATACGAACGATGATATCAGCAAACTTACCACGACCACCGGTTTGCTTCTTGAATACTTCACGAAGTTCAACAGGTTGAGTAATAGATTCCTTATAAGTAACTTGAGGACGACCTTGATTACATTCCACTTTGAACTCACGACGTAGACGGTCTATAATGATATCCAAGTGAAGCTCACCCATACCACTAATCACAGTTTGACCGGTTTCTTCATTTGTTTGAACAGTAAATGTCGGGTCTTCTTCAGCAAGTTTTTGCAAACCTACACCAAGTTTATCAAGGTCTTTTTGAGTCTTAGGCTCAACAGCAACACCAATCACAGGATCAGGGAAGTCCATTGTTTCAAGTACAATTGGAGCATCTTCCGAACATAGTGTATCACCTGTACGAATATCCTTGAATCCTACACCTGCACCGATATCACCACATCCGATAGCTTCCATAGGATTTTGCTTATTTGAATGCATTTGAAACAAGCGAGATACACGTTCTTTCTTTCCTGAACGAGTATTATATACGTAGCTACCAGCTTCTACTGCACCTGAATATACACGGAAGAATACCAGACGACCTACGTATGGGTCGGTAGCAATCTTAAATGCAAGAGCTGCTGTTGGTTCATCATAAGAAGGCTTACGAACAACTTCTTCTTCAGGATTATCCACTGAGTGACCTACAATTTGTTCACAATCTGCAGGACTTGGCAAATATGCACAAACTGCATCTAGAAGAGGTTGTACACCTTTATTTTTGAACGAGCTACCGCAAAGCATTGGAACGATTTGCATCTTCAATGTTGCGTTACGGATAGCACGCTTAATTTCATCAACGCCAATTGTAGATGGGTCATCAAAATATTTTTCCATCAATTCGTCGTCGAATTCTGCTACTGTTTCAAGCATTTTATCACGCCATTCTTCACATTCAGCTACCAAGTTTGCAGGAATTTCATCAACCACATAACCATGATTTTCATCATCTTCAGGCCAGAACATAGCCTTCATTGTTACAAGGTCAACTACGCCCTTGAATGTTTCTTCAGCTCCAATAGGTATTTCAATTGGACATGGATTTGCACCAAGAACATCACGCATTTGGCGAACCACCTCAAAGAAGTTTGCACCCGAACGGTCCATCTTGTTTACATATCCGATACGAGGAACATTATATTTGTCAGCTTGACGCCATACTGTTTCAGATTGAGGTTGCACACCACCAACTGCACAATATGTAGCAACAGCACCATCAAGAACACGTAGAGAACGTTCTACTTCCACAGTAAAGTCAACGTGTCCCGGAGTATCAATCAAGTTAATTTTAAATTGTTGATCATCATATTTCCAGAATGCTGTAGTAGCAGCCGAAGTGATAGTTATACCACGTTCTTGCTCTTGCTCCATCCAGTCCATCGTTGCAGCACCTTCATGCACTTCACCAATCTTATGAGTAAGACCAGTAAAATACAATATACGTTCAGACGTAGTTGTCTTACCGGCATCAATGTGAGCCATGATACCAAGGTTACGTGTCAAATATAGTTTTTCGTCTAACTTGCTCATAGTTTCTTTGTGTTATCAATTAAAATCTGAAGTGAGCGAATGCACGGTTAGCTTCTGCCATGCGGTGCATATCTTCTTTACGCTTGTATGCTCCACCTTGTTCATTGAATGCATCAACTATTTCTGCTGCTAGTTTATCAGCCATAGTCTTACCACCACGTTTGCGTGCATATAGAATAAGATTCTTCATTGATATAGACTCCTTACGGTCCGGGCGGATTTCAGTAGGTACTTGGAATGTAGCACCACCAATTCTGCGTGATTTTACTTCTACTTGAGGAGTAATGTTTTCTAGCGCTTTTTTCCAGATATCTAGCGCTTCTTTTTCTTCGTTAGGCAACTTTTTCTTCACAGTTTCAAGTGCTGAATAAAAGATTGTATATGCGGTATTTTTCTTACCGTCATACATCAAATGGTTGACGAATTTTGATACTCTTACGTCACCGAATACTGGATCTGGTAATACGATCCTTTTCTTTGGCTTAGCCTTTCTCATTTTTAAATCTTTACAAAAATTTTCGTTTTTGCTTGCTTGGTTGTTGTTCTTACATCTTCAACGGTATTCTCTTATACCATTTACTCAACCGTAATAATCAATCCAATAAATCAAAAACTCAGTTTAACACTTTGTTCTTTTTTCTCTGTTAATCAGGGAAAGATTTAGACTCAGTTCAGTCAATTAATCTCACTTCTTGTCCTTAGGTCTCTTAGCACCATACTTAGAACGACGTTGTGTTCTTCCTGCTACACCGGCAGTATCCAACGTACCTCTAACGATGTGGTAACGTACACCCGGAAGGTCCTTAACACGACCACCACGTACCATCACGATAGAGTGTTCTTGCAAGTTGTGTCCTTCTCCCGGAATGTAAGAGTTCACTTCCTTACCGTTAGTCAATCTCACACGAGCAACTTTACGCATTGCTGAGTTAGGCTTCTTTGGAGTTGTTGTATAAACTCTCACGCACACGCCTCGGCGTTGTGGGCATGAGTCCAAAGCAGGTGACTTACTCTTGTCAACCAAAGTTACTCGGCCCTTTCTAACCAATTGTTGAATTGTAGGCATTTTGTTCTTTTTGCTTTATTAATTATTAAATTCTCTGTATAATTCTCACTTTAATTTCTAGTCCGTACACATAACGTTACACACACTAAATCAGTGACTTAGCCCGCGTTTTAACATAGTATGCACGAAAAACTTTGCAAAGATAATTACTAATTCGCTAATTACCAAACGTTTTAGCCATGCTTTTTCAGTTTTTCTCACACATTATTATAATAAAACGCCCATAAAATGGCGTTTTATAGGCAATTAAGCAATTTGCAAAATATTATAATTTTAAAAAGGTTTAACACATTTTAACCCCACACCTAGCATATCTTTTTCGGACAGCAACATTTCGTCTTTTGCAACCCTCCAATCAATTCCAAGAGCTTCATCATCAAATTTCAACGTTTTTTCAGCTTGTGGAGCATATATATTATCAACCTTATATTGAAATTGAGCAACATCACTCAACACCACAAAGCCATGCGCAAATCCCCGAGGGATAAACAATTGTTTTCCATTTTCAGCACTTAATTCCACCGCCACATGTTTTCCATAGGTGGGAGAACCACCACGCAAATCCACTGCAACGTCCAACACACATCCTCGCGACACCCTTACAAGCTTCGCCTGCGACCATTCTCCTTCTTGAAAATGTAAACCTCGCAGCACTCCATAAGATGACACACTTTCATTATCTTGAACAAAACACACTCCCGAAATATATTTATCAAATTCTTCTTTTTTCCATGTTTCACAGAAATATCCCCTTGCGTCACCGTATCGTTTCGGTTCAATTACAAATACGCCTTTAATACACTGTTCTATAAAATTCATTATACACCTTAATTATATTATAGCACAAAAATACTAACTTTGCACCTAAAATAAACTATAAACAGATGAAAAATATTATTATTTTCGATACACCCGAAGTAAGAGACAATTTACTTCCCATCACTTTCACTCGCCCAATAGCATTAATTCGCATTGGTATAACCACAATTCTGGAAAAATGGCAACGTCAGTTTCCGGAAGACAGTTTTTCACATCTTACAACAGAATATCTACAACCTAAATTCATTACAAATATAAGCGAAGATAATTATTTTATTGCAGGACACGTAATCCCTTCAGAAAAACTAGCCGAACAAATTAAAAACCTTGCCATAGGTGAAGAAATCAAGCAGGGTAAAGATATAATTGCATTCAGAGGAACTATAAATGATTTTAAAGTCCAAAATATTAAAAAGAACATAGAATACACTGACGATTTAATATCCATTCATTGGCTATATGAAATATTTTCCCTAAACGAGAAAATTCTCAAAGATGACTTCGTCAAAATAACCACAGGTAGAGAATCACAACCCATAAGCAACACAAATATAGTCATAGGTAACCCTTATTTTGATGATGGCACTCCTAAAATATTCATTGAAGAGGGAGCATATATAGAAGGTACATTCCTTAATGTTTCCAATGGACCAATATATATCGGTAAAGATTGCGAAATAATGGAAGGTTCATGTATTCGCGCACCATTTGCTGCATGCCAACACTCCATAGTGAATATGGGGGCTAAAATATATGGGGCGACCACACTAGGACCCTATTGTAAAGTGGGAGGAGAGCTTAACAACGTCGTTATGATAGGCTACAGCAACAAAGCTCACGATGGTTTCCTAGGTAATGCAGTAATTGGTGAATGGTGTAATTTGGGAGCCGGTTGCTCAGCATCAAATCTAAAAAATGATTATACAGAAATCAAGCTATGGAATTACCCCGCACACCGTTTTTTACGCACAGGGTTACAATTTTGTGGTCTAATCATGGGCGACCACTCAAAAGCCGGAGTAAACAGTATTTTCAATACAGCCACAGTCATAGGAGTAGGAGTAAACATACATGGCACCGGATTCCCTCGCAATTTTGTACCGAGTTTCTCTGAAGGCTCTAGCGCAGGATTTACCGACGTTTCTCTCGTCAAATTCTTTGCTATTGCCGAAAGAGCAATGGCACGCCGACATGTGAAACTCACCGATGTAGATAAACAAATATTTCACAACATATTCTCCATTGCCGACAACTATAAATAAATACTATAAAAGACGCGATATCATCTACCGCGTCTTTTTTTGTTTTACCACATCAAATTCTTTATTAATTTCCTGCACCTATGCACCGACATGTATCCATGTCGCCACAAAATCATATTCATGATTTTGCAAAGATACGCATAATGCGCAGCATTTTACCCCCCCCAAGTTAAAATTTGTTAATTTAAATTATACGTATGCACACTTACACCTTGCGCAGCCGGTAAATAATTTATTCCCCACCAACACATTTGCAACAAGACAAAACCTACCAATAACATCCACAACGCCAAGTGTTCTTTCTTTGAAAATCCCGACCTAATATGTATATACAAGAGATATGTAAACCACGTTATTGCAGCCCAAGTTTCTTTAGGATCCCACGACCAATAATGTCCCCATGCTTCCTTCGCCCACATCGCACCTGCGAGCATGCCAAGTGTCATAAAAGAAACACCTATATATACCAAATTATCGCACAACACCAATTCATTTACTACACTCTTTGACTTTCTTTTCCACAACAGATAAATACCCATTATAGCTGATGCACCTAACATTGCATATGCAAACATATACACAATCACATGCGGAGCAAACCACACACTTTGCAATGCCGGCATTAGAGTTTTATTGTGAATTTCCGGTTTAAAGATGTTTATGCACACAAAAACAACAGCCAGAATTGTACTAAAACTAAGAATCCACTTATACTTCCACCTCAAATAAGTAATAAGTCCTACTAAGGGCAAGAAAAATGAGTACCATAATCGCGTTTCTCCCATTGTTCGCAATGGAGGTCGTTCCAAAGAAACCCATAACAACCCTATAAATACGCCAAACAACAAAAGACCAATCACAGTAAAGCCACAAGCATTTAAACGTTTTTCTTTAAAAGAAAACCAAGCGCCAAAACACCAAAACAGAACCGAAGGTATAGCAAAATAAATAAAATTGTCCCAACTCATAACTTCTACCCCTCCTTAACTACTTTATGTGACAATACAAACATTAAAATCGCACCTATTATCATCATTATAATTCCGACATAAACCCATTTCAACCACACATCGGTCACAAGTTCAAATACACTTATATCACTCCAACGCCCTTTTGTTTCATCATAGCTAAGTTGATAAATACACCATCCTTCAACTTCTACAGGCTTATTTACTTCAATTTCAGTCTCAATTTCTTTTCCACTTTGAGTATAAATCTTGACACGAGACGTATATCGACGTGGTTCTCTATCAGGCATTATCAAGCTACATAAGCTATCTAGCCTCATTGCATGATAAGGAAACGCAAAACTTCCACAACTTACCCATCCTTTCACCACATTCCTAGCATCAGGGGAAATTGCCTCAACACACACAGCCGAAGCCGCACCTACGCTTTGCCATTCAACAAACCTTACCGAGTCTGATTCCACAACCGACGCAGCCTTATCTAATTTATCTATGATTTTTATATTCCAATCACATAGTCGCCCCTCGGTCACATCATCGTCTAACAACAAATGCTCAGGCTTATTTGCAGGCAACACTGCCCCTGTAGAATTATCTATCAACATCAATTTAGGCGGATACTCATCTATCATAAAATCTTTTAATTCAACTGCCAATGGCAATTCATGAACATTACCCGATTCATCAATAGCTCTCCATTCAGGTTTTCCTACTTGAGTATGCATTTTAAGGCGTTGCATATCGGCACTCCCCAAAACAGCACACACAAGCGCAATAAACAATCCTAAATGATTACACAAGAACGGTATTTTACTCAATTTGAATGAGCACAGATGTTTTATGGAAATAAGACCTAAAATCGTAGTCATCCACCAGTACAACAACACAAAGGACCAACATGAAATCATTTTACTAAAGCCAAAGACATCAGTACTAAAGGAAGCAGCCGGCACTTGCCTTATAAGCCCCATCATAAAGGTCATTATCACAACAAACGCCAATGCAGGAAGTGCTGCATTATAAGACATTGACCAACGGACAAAATATATCCGTTGGCGCAATGTATATAATATGACTAATATAGTCAAATAAGTAACTAAAATGTATATATTTAGAGGCCAAGCAAAATTATCCCAGTTTATATTTCCTACACATAATTGTAGGACCAACCCAATAAAAAATAAGCCTCCACCAATACAAAATCCCTCAGCTATTCTCCAAGTTTTTCCCCACATAGAGAAAGTTGTTTAAATTATTTTTTCGCTAGCTTTAGCTTGCTTCAACCATTCAGGAGCTACTTCTTTTAAGAACTTTTCTTTAGCTGCCTTTTCAGTCGGGATATCCAAACCGATATATTTCTGGGCTTTTTCCTTTGTGGAAATATCCGGCAATGGAATATTCTCAGTATAACCACGCTTAGCTAGCAACTTAACAATCGCCATTCTTGCTTGTAAAGCCTTATCCAGACCATGAGAAAGAATTCTTTGTATTTCTTGAGGTGCATGGAACGCGCCACCATGAGAAGCTACCGCAAAATCCCAACGCCATTGAGATTGACGCAACAAGTCTAATACCGGTTTCATTTCAGTATCGGTTGCACCCTTTTCCCATGCAAATTCAGCTTCTATATGAGCAGCTGCCAATTCTTTTTCAAGACGATTTCTTATCTCATTTGCTTTACGTTGACGTTCATAAACGTTGTTTCTCAATGTTTCTTCACTTTCACGGTGACACACTTGACAAGTACGGTCAATCATTGCCAAAGGACTCTGCACATGATGATCGCTGTATTTTACTCCACCTTCACTCTTATACGGCATGTGACAATCAGCACAAGAAACACCGCGTTGACCATGAATGCCCAATTGAGCCACCTCATAACCCGGATGTTGAGCTTTCAAAATAGGAGTACGACTCAATTTATGTGTATAATCAGCATAATTCAACTCATCATAATAACGTTCCATATCTTCAACAGTAGTACCTTTATCCCATGGGAATGTCAAATACTTTCCATCACCTTTAAAATAATACTCCACGTGACATTGCGCGCATACGAGTGAACGCATTTCTTGAGGTGTAGCTTTTGTTATATCCTTACCTTGACGTTCAAATGCTTCAATTAATGCAGGACGACTTATATGCAAATCCATTGTTTCAGAGTTATGACAATCAGAACAACCTATTGGATTTACAACTTCTGCACCAAATGCTGCCCATTTATTATTATAAAAAGAATCGACTCCTAGCTCATGCATCAAGCGAGGAACATCAGGGCTCTTACATGTCCAACATGTTGAAGGCTGTGGTCCATCTTTTTCTGTCATCGGTGCTCCGGTTCTTAATGAAGCACGTATATCTTCCACTGCATGCATGTGACCTCTGGGAGTTGAATAATCTTTAGCGAACGCATATCCAGCCCAAAGAATAACCATTTCAGGACGTTGTTCAAGCACATCTACCATAACATTTCCATTGAATTCACTTTGGAAATCGGAATTTGCAGTCTCAGTCCACGTTTGATATTCTCTTGGGAAATCACTTTGAAACTTCTCATTTACTGCAACAATTCCTTTCATAGGTGTTTTTCTATTATTGAAAACACTTACAACTTCAGCTCGGCGTTCAGATAATGCAGATACTGCCAACCCTAAACAAAATACAATAACCATTGTTCCACCAAACAATAGCCAGCCCATGCATGGTTTCAATTTTTTGCTCATATATATTCGTTTATTAGATTTATATTCCTAAATAATTAATCCTTCATTTTTTGCAGCCATTCAGGCAGTGGAGATTCCGGATACGGAACAAGTGCTGCAGGCGTACTTGATAAACTATTCTTTCCACCATGAGGAACATCCCTGTGACAATCCCAACACGCTTTACCATCTCCCGCTTGAGATAACATATAGTCTATTCGCCCGGTTTCTACAAATTCAGTATTCAACTGTTCATGACAACGAATACAATTACTCATAATAACCTGAGAACTCGCGGCTTGAGCCTGTATTACCTGTGATTCATTATAAGTTAGAAATGCTGCAACATGCTTCATTCCATCCATACCTTTAAATACCCATTTTTTTACAACATTCTCATGAGGTACATGACAATCGTTACATGTTGCATCACGACCATGAGAACTATGCGCCCATGTTGCATAATATGGTGACATTATGTGGCAATTCACACAAGCCGAAGGCTCATCAGTAAGATAAGTGTGTGCACGCAGTAGATAAAGGAATAAGAATCCTCCTCCTACAATCACTCCGGCTAAAACGGAGATTATGATTTGTTTTCGTTTGGAGAATAGCATAACTATATATTTTCTACAAAGGAAACACGAAAAAATAATTAAAACAAGTAATTTTTTAGGCAAAACATAGTTTTATGTTGTAAAACATATTATAAGAAGTTCCCGATACACTCCAAAAACAAGAAAAGAATCTTTTTGAGCCTTTTCTTATCATTCTTTTAATTCCCGCAATCTACGAGTAAGTTTTTTCCTTTTATTATTCATTACACGCCACCACGCCTTTACTCCCAACACAATTTCCGACGACGGAGTATCCAAATCGGTTGCAATAGGATCACTAAATGAAGCCAAATTAGGCGTTGCACCAAATTGTTCGGGGAAAATAACCAGTAAATTACTATGATTGAAATATCTTGAAAGTAAATTAGGAGTTTCTTCCAATTCTGAACTGAAAGACATTGACGTGCGTCGCGCACTTATTACCACAAGTAAATCATCTTCACGGACTACATTTGTAAGCATAACAAAATCATCCCAATTATTCATCATGTTATACTCAACTCTTATCTCAAATTGATTTTTATGTATCACACCCTTTATATATGGTATAGTTTCTGCAGAAGCGTAAAAAATCAATCTACACCCCACACGTTTCGCCATATTGGAAAGTCGTATTACCCACAGTTCAAAACCCGTTTCAAATTCCGCCTTAGCAGGTACTGCTACGACAATTCTTGTTACTGTATTTATCGGTATATAGCAACGTGTAACGATTACCATTTTATTAAGTTTTGAAAGCAGTTCATCCACTTTTGAACCAAAAAAGGAATCCATAACCGTTCCGCGAGCATGAATACCCAACACCACATCGGTTATATTACGTTCCTTTACTGTATTCACAATTCCAGTAACAGTATTAAGGTCGTAACGCTCTATAGTTTGAATATTGAGATTAACAGCTTTTGTGGGTTCTGTTGCCAATTTCAATGCATTTAGCCCTATTGCCTTTGAGCCCGACGAATTATCGTTACGTACATGAAGAGCAATCAAAGAATCATTTGTAGGTCGACGCTTTATCATAAGAGCCACATTAACCAATTGCGACGCTGTAATAGGATTACTCACCGGGATAAGCGTACGCAAACTACGCTTGCTATGTATATCCTCTTCATCTTCGAAATCCCCTTGCGACATCATCAGTAATTTTAATTTTGCCGAAGCCCCCGAAGTGATTATCGGTGATACGGCACAAGTAATAAGTATCATCAAAATCACACCATTCATTATGGCTTCATTCAACAAACGCGAGCCATCAGGCAAAATCAATTCATAACCTATCATTACTACAGCAAGAGCCACTGCTGTGTGAGCCGTAGACAACCCGAACATCATATCACGTTCCACCGAATTCATCTTATATGTCTTTTGTGCAGCCCATGCGGCAAGCCATTTCACCAAAATGGCAACAACAATCATATTCAATGACACCCAAAGTGTTTCCCAATTAGAGATGGCACGCACATTAATCATCATCCCCACTCCAATCAAAAAGTATGGAATAAAAATCGCATTCCCTACAAATTCTATACGACTCATCAAGGGAGATGAAGCAGGCACATAACGATTAAGAACCAAACCAGCAAGGAATGCTCCCAAAACAGGCTCCAGTCCTATTACTTGTGCGAGCCATGAAGAGAAAAAGACCATTGCAAGCACAAATACATATTGAGTTACTTGATCACTGAAAGTCTTGAAAAACCATCGCGTAACACGAGGATATAGATATAGCACAAATCCGCAATAAACAAGCAGGTTAAAGAATAGAACCGTAACACCTTTTATCGAAAAAGCCCCCGCGCGTTGTGCGTCCACCGTCACAGCAAGCACAAGCAATGCACCTAAAATAGCTATAATAGTTCCTACGATAGCTATAAGTACAACCGGGCTTTTGGTTATACCGAAACGTGAGACTATCGGATAGGAAATCAACGTGTGAGAAGCATACATACATGCAAGCAGAACTGCAGTAGTCCAATTCACATCAAGCAACAACACCGACAACAACATACCCACTATCAACGGAATGAATAAGGTATAGAGACCAAATACCAAACCTTTTTTGATATTTTTTCGCAAATGGTACATATCTATTTCAAGACCTGCAAGAAACATTAAATACAATAAACCCACTTGTCCGAAAATCTCAAAACTGCTATCTCTATCCAATAAATGAAATCCATAAGGACCAACAACCACTCCTGCAAGAATTACACCCACAATGTGAGGTACCTTGATTTTCTTAAAAACCAAAGGAGCTAACACCAATATAACAAGCACCGTAAAAAAAATCAACACGGGATTGGTTATCAAAGCTTGATTTACTACTGCCATTATCGACTCAGGTGTTTTCTGGTTATATATTTTACAAAAGTACAAAAAATCTTTGGAATTTTGACATTCAACAGTGGTTTATCATAAAAAAGTTATAGCCTACGCATCACGCGTAAGCTATAACCAGTGTTTTTCGTTAGTCTACGAAAAAACCTACATTATTACTATTATTGCTAACTAATTATTACTATTCTGCTATACATATACTAACTCGATTTTCCGAATTTCGTTCAAACGGTTGTTCTGTATCACCTTTGAAACTTATATTGATTCGGGTATCATCTATTCCTTTTGCTTTCAACGCTGCTGCAACCGATTCGGCTCTTCTTTTTGATATTCTGTTATTTATACTAGCTGTTCCCGTTCCCTTATCGGCATATCCGCACACATCGACTTTTGAGTTAGGATATTTCATCATATATTCCACCAATCTTTCAATTTTACCCATTTCGCTTTTGCGTACTTTTGAAGAATTTATCAAGAAAAATACACATTCTTTTATCGGTTCTATCTTTTCAACTTTTTCAGTTACCACTGGTACAGGAGCAGGTTTTGGTTCTTGCATTTTCACAGGTTCCGGTTTAGACTCTTTAACTACAACAGGCTTCGGTTCATAATATACCGGAGGTATAACCTTATGTGATTTTCCCAATTTTATAGAAACGCCAATCAAACCGGTAAAATGCCAATCAAATGTACTTCCTTTCTTGGAATTAAACGCGTCATTCAACATATTGGCTGCAACTTCAAGATTTAATGCCACTCTGTCACTGACTCTAAAATCGGCACCCAATCCTCCTCTTCCTAGCAATGAAACTTTATTGTCATTCCATAATTTTTCAAAAACAAAACCTTGATTTTTCAACGCTATAGCATCATCATTACCAAAAGCATAATTCACCCCTACGCCCACAAATAAATATGGATTAAAAAATCTTTTATGATTATAACCACAGAAAAGAGTACCTAAATCTGCACCAAAATCCAAAGCTCCTTGAATGAAATTATATTTATAATCATTTTTAGGATAAACAGTTGACCCTTTTGCCTGCCATCCACTCACATTCAAGCGTATATTCCACAAAGGAGAAAATTTATATCCCGCAGAAACGGCTGCCGCAGGAGATAACAAATCACCGAAAGACGCTTCACCTATCGTATAGGCTGCACCTCCTTGTAATTGCATATACCAATGTGGCAAGAATTCTACACGTTCAGGTTCTTTTACTCTCAAGGTATCACCTCCCGATTGCGCAAATGTTGTAAATGCAAGAAAAACAAATACAACTGCAAATAATCTCTTCTGAATTTCCATAGTCATATTGCTTTAAAGTTTTACTTATTTTAATTTTCAACTATGCAAATGTATAAACTTTTTATCTATTAGGCAAATTTTGTCCCACATTTGTTTGATTTTAGCATATATTTTAAGTTTTCTCTAAAAGATTAATCATATACACAAAAAAATTGTATCTTTGCACACACATTTTACTATAAAGATGTCACTATTTCTAACAAAAAGATTACAATATGAAAATTTCTGTGATTGATAGAAAGAATATGGAAGGGCAAAAACCGACTATCATTCTTGAGTCACAGGACTTTTGTATTAAAGAACAAAAAGCAAAGAATATGAAAATAGCGATTGTTGGTGCAAGTGGGGCTGTGGGACAAGAATTTTTACGTGTCTTGGATGAACAAAATTTCCCAATTGATGAACTGCTTCTTTTCGGTTCTAAACGCAGTGCCGGACGCACTTATACTTTCCGTGGGAAAGAAATCACAGTAAAAGAACTACAACACAACGACGATTTCAAAGGTGTGGATATTGCGTTCACTTCGGCAGGAGCAAGCACATCCAAGGAATATGCCGAAACCATCACCAAGCATGGAACTATTATGATTGACAATTCCAGTGCATTCCGCATGGATGAAGATGTTCCTTTGGTGGTTCCCGAAGTAAACGGTGATGACGCTTTCAACACTCCGCGAAATATTATTGCAAATCCCAATTGCACAACAATACAAATGGTAGTTGCATTAAAACCTCTTAATGATATTTCAAAAATCAAGCGTGTTCACGTTGCCACCTATCAAGCTGCAAGTGGTGCCGGTGCAGTGGCTATGGACGAACTTGTGGAACAATATAATGAAATTGCGGCAGGCAAAAAGCCTACCGTAAACAAATTTGCTTATCAACTTGCATATAACATCATTCCTCACATCGATGTTTTCCAAGATAATGACTACACCAAAGAAGAAATGAAGATGTTCTACGAAACACGCAAGATTATGCACGAGCCGGAGATCTGCGTAAGTGCTACGTGTGTACGTGTGCCTGTTCTTCGAGCTCATAGTGAGGCTTTATGGATTGAAACCGAACGTCCTATCACTCCTGAAGAAGCACATGAGGCATTCAGCAAAGCAGAAGGAATTGTACTTGTGGACAACCCTGCCGAAAAGCAATACCCTATGCCGCTTTTCGTTGCCGACAAAGACCCTGTCTACGTGGGACGCATTCGCAAAGACATTGCCAACGAAAATGGATTGACATTCTGGATTGTGGGCGACCAAATCAAAAAAGGAGCAGCACTGAACGCAGTTCAAATCGCACAATACATGATAAAACACAAATAATAGTTTAATTTATATGGTTATATAATAATACTGAAAGCTATCGTCGTGATGACGATAGCTTTTCTATTTCTGTTTAAATTAAAACAATATTATTTAACATGTGTACCTCTGGAAAGGTCACACAGATTATCGGCTTTGGTTATTATCACTTCTTTTACTCCTACATCGAGTGTAGCAAAGGAATTATCAAGTTTCGGAATCATTCCTCCCACAACCACACCTTCGTCTTTCAACGAAGCGTACAATGCTCGATCTAACAAAGGAATAACACTTGAATCATCATTTTCGTCACGCAGTACGCCTTCTTTTTCAAAACAATACACTAATGTGACATCAAAATACCGAGCCAACGCTTTAGCTGTTTCACCAGCCATGGTATCAGCATTGGTATTAAGAATATGCCCTTGTCCGTCGTGAGTAAGCGGTGCTATCACAGGTACAACTCCTTCATTGATAAGTTTAGCTAGCGCACCACCATTGGCTTGCTTCACATCACCTACCCAACCGTAATCAATAGCCTTTACAGGACGTTTATCACTTAGTAAAATATTCATGTCGGCTCCGGTCATTCCAAGTGCATTGATTCCTCCGGCTTGAAGAGCAGCCACTATGCGCTTGTTCACTAATCCGCCATATACCATTGTCACGACCTCAAGCATAGCATCATCGGTAACACGACGACCATCAATCATTTTAGTCTCAACTCCCAGACGTTCTGCAAGTTTGGTTGCCGAACGACCTCCACCATGCACAAGTATCTTGTTTCCCTCGATTCTTTTGAAATCGGTAAGGAGATTGTTGAGAGAATTTTCATCTTCAACAATCTTTCCTCCCACCTTAACTACCGTTATTTTTTCCATTAGTGTAGATATCAATTTTCGTTTCCGGCAAATTCCATTAAATAAGCCTTGATAAAGCCATCTATTGCTCCATCCATCACACCTCCTACATCAGAAGTTTGATAATTGGTTCTATGGTCTTTTACACGACGGTCATCAAACACATAACTGCGAATTTGTGAACCCCATTCGATTTTCATCTTGCTGTCTTCCACTTTACGTTGTTCGGCACGACGGTGCTGCATTTCTTTATCATAAAGTATAGAACGTAAATGTCGAAGTGCATTTTCGCGGTTCTTTGGTTGGTCACGAGTTTCGGTATTTTCAATTAGAATTTCTTCCTCTTCACCGGTATAAGGGTCCTTATATTGATAACGAAGACGCACACCCGATTCCACCTTATTCACGTTCTGTCCACCGGCTCCACCACTTCGGAATGTATCCCAAGATATACGAGCCTGCTCGATATTAACCTCAATCGTATCATCGACAAGTGGAGTCACAAAGACCGAAGCAAACGATGTCATACGCTTTCCCTGTGCATTATATGGAGATACTCGCACCAAACGGTGTACTCCATTTTCGCTTTTCAAATATCCATAAGCAAAATCACCCTCAACCTTTATCGTAACCGATTTTATACCGGCATCATCAGCTTCAAGCAATTGAGATATTGTGGTTTTATAATTATTTCTTTCGCACCAACGAATATACATGCGCATAAGCATAGAAGCCCAATCCTGACTTTCGGTACCACCGGCACCTGAGTTTATTCGAAGAACTACACTCATTTTGTCTTCTTCAAGACGTAGCATGTTGCGTAATTCCAACCCCTCTATTTTCTCAATAGTCTGTGCATAAAGGGTGTCTAATTCTTCTTCGGATACCAATTCTTCTTTGACAAAATCAAATGCAAGTTCCAGTTCTCCCACAATCTTGTCAACCTCTTCAAAATTTTCTATCCAGAAACGCAACCCTTTAACTTTTTTCATTTGAGCCTCTGCCGCCTTCTGATCATTCCAGAAATCGGGTACATGAGTTCTCAATTCCTCTTCTTCAACTTCGATTTTCTTACTATCGATGTCAAAGATACCTCCTCAACGCGTTCCTGCGTTCTTGTGTCTCTTTTAATTGTTCTTGTGTAATCATCTTAATATATATTTTAAAATACTTCTCAACTCCTAATACCTCATTCCTAACTCCTAACTCACTTAAGAGTACATTGCCTCTATTTCATTCTTGTATAGTTTATTGATGATAGAACGACGCACTTTCAAGGTATTGGTTAATTCCCCAGTTTCCATACTGAAAGCCTTTGGCAACACTGTGAATTTCTTGATTTGCTGCCAAGACGCAAAATCCTTTTGAAGTTCATTTATTCGTTCGGAAAGCATTCTCACAATTTCGCTGTTTTTCACAAGTTCTTCCATATTCTTATATTGGATTTTCTTCTTGTCAGCATAATCTTTCAATGCTTCAAATGCCGGAATGATGATTGCCGTTACATATTTACGTTGATCTCCTATTACAGCCACTTGTTCGATATATTGGTCTTCACCGAGTACACTTTCAAGCACTTGAGGTGCAATGTACTTGCCGTTTGACGTCTTAAACAAGTCCTTAATGCGATCTGTTATCACCAAAGAGCCATCTTCATTCAAATAACCGGCATCACCGGTACGAAACCATCCGTCTTCGGTAAATGCAGCTTTCGTTTCTTCGGGTTTCTTGTAATACCCCTGCATTACGGTTTTTCCTTTCACCAATATTTCATTATTTTCGCCTATTTTCACCTCGACACCCGGCAGATTTGTTCCGGCTGAACCTATTTTGAAATTTTTACGAGGGAAGCAGGTTACGGTAGCACATGTTTCGGTTAATCCATATCCCATAACAATATTTATTCCGCAGCAATGCAAAAATCTGACGATATTTTCACTTAATGGAGCACCGGCTGTAGGGAAAAACTTACCATTATCCATTCCGATTGCTTTTCTTATTGCTTTAAACACTACTTTATCAAAGAAGCGGTATTGCAAATCTACATACAACGTTGCTTTTTTGCCTTTTCTACGGTAATGCAGATTACGAAGACGACCTATTTTGATGGCACGGTGTACCATAGCACGACCTATCCATCCCATTGAAGCCACTTTATTCTGCACCCCTGTATAAACTTTTTCCCAGAATCGAGGAACTGAACACATTATGTCCGGCTTCACTTCTTGTAATGCAGTAGCTATCTCTTTGGCATTTTCATTGATGGCAATTCTTATACCTTTTACCATGCAAAAATTACACCACGCACACTCAAGCACATGCGACAAAGGCAAAAAGCACATTGACAGTTGGTCTTCACACACCTGCCCTTCAAGGCGTTCCAAGTGACGTGCCATAACTTCATCGAAATTGGAATGTGCTATCATCACTCCTTTTGAAATACCGGTTGTGCCACTAGTGTAAATGAGATATATCAAGTCCGTATCTACACCGTCTTTCTTTCGCGAATTAACAGATTGCTTACATGACTCACTTGCTGTTTCTCCCAACTTAAGCAAATCATCCCATCTCATGGTTGTGGTGTCGTCTGCGTCAAGTTTAATTGTATCTTTATAAGTGATAATCTGCTTTATATTGGGAGTCAATTTTTGAACTTTACGTGTAATATCATATTGCGCTTGATCACCCACAAACATTACACTTATTGTAGCGTCATCCACAATATATTTCACCTCATCGCGAGAACTTGTCGCATAGATGTGAACAGGTACTGCACGATTATAAAATAGTCCATAATCACTCATAAAAATGTGATAGGTATTGGAAGAAAATATACCTACGTTTTCTTGCACTTTTACATCCAACGTTTCCAATGCATAAGCAACCTTTTCTATTCCTTCACGGAATTCATTCCACGTTGTGATTTTCCATTCTCCGGTAACATTATCCTTCTGACGATACACTTCCTTAGCACCTTTACGAGTACATTGCGTATCAATCATCTCAACTAGCTTATTTGCCATAATATCTCTTTAAAAACACCACAAAGATACTATATTTCACAGAAAACTCCTAATTCCTGATTCCTAATTCCCAATTAAGCAGTATCTTTGTCACATGGACGAATTATTTTACGACGCAATAGACATGCTGAAAGAAATGATTTCAATACCATCTTTCAGCCGTGAAGAAAAAGAAGTGGCAGACCATTTGGAAACACGCCTGCACTCTTTCGGGCTTGTTCCTAACCGACATGGGAATAATCTATGGTGTATAGCTCCCGATTTCACTCAAGATAAACCCACTCTACTGCTTAACAGCCATATCGACACCGTGAAACCGGTGACAGGATGGATTCACGACCCATTCACTCCTACCGAAGAAGAAGGACGCTTATTCGGACTTGGTAGCAACGACGCAGGTGCATCGGTTGTAACACTCACAGCAGTATTTCGCCATTTATACAATCAAGAAAGAACTTATAATCTCATTCTCTTACTTTCATGCGAAGAAGAAGTGAGTGGTCGTGGCGGAATAGAATCGGTACTTCCTTTATTGCCACCTATCGACGTGGCAATAGTAGGAGAACCAACTGAAATGCAACCGGCAATAGCCGAAAAAGGTCTAATGGTACTCGATGGCGAAATCAAAGGAGTATCAGGACATGCCGCACGAAACGAAGGCGTGAATGCCATTTACAGAGCAATGGACGTAATAGACACTCTCAAAAATTTGAAATTCGAAAAAGAATCGTCCACGTTGGGACCGGTAAAAATCACCGTATCACAAATCGAAGCAGGAACACAGCACAACGTTGTACCCGACCGTTGCCACATCGTAGTTGACATTCGCACTACCGACGCTTATAGCAACTTAGAGACCCTCGAATTGATACGCAAAGCAGTTCCATACGAATGGTGTACACTCACACCACGATCAACAAGGCTCAATCCATCCGGAATAAGCGAAACACATCCAATAGTGAGCAGACTAATAACATTAGGTTGCAAGCCTTTCGGTTCACCCACATTGAGTGATCAGGCATTAATGCCGTTCCCGTCCCTCAAAATAGGACCCGGAAATTCATCACGTTCACACACAGCCGACGAATACATCCTCATCGACGAAATCCGCAACGCCCTCCACCTCTACACAACCCTCCTCACCAACCTTAAAATTTAGATAATTCTACAAAGGTTTTTAAGAATATATTAACCTTATATATAAACGTTATGATATAGATACTTTAACTATATGAGAATGTAACTTCTCAACATTTGGTAGTTTCATATAATCTCCATATAAGGTTTTGAGATAATTATCTACATTATTAGGGGCAGGAAATTCGAATCCCTCAAATTTTATATTTTTTAAAGGGAATAAATCTTCTTTATAACGAGGTCCTATAAAGTTTACACCCGGACAATGACGATAAACTTTACCGTTACTAAAAATTCTAGATATAAACGAAATTGTTGGATACAACCCACAAGATAAGAAATAATGTAACGGTTTTACCACACATCTACGTAGTTTTTTATTTTTTATTACGGCTAATTTATATAATATTTTATTTTGAATTCCTCCCGTCAATTTCAATAATATTTTAGAAGAAGATGGTTCCAAAATAAATATATCCATAAATATTCCACGATATTTACAATATAAGCCATAATTATAATATTCCTCTTCTATAAATGAATTTAAATCTCTCAACTTAGCAGTTGGGAAATAATATTCAGGGTCTGTTGTATTATTTTGAAATGCATAGTTTTCACTTTTTATTTTAGCAAAAACTTTACATAATTTTTGATAATCTTCTTTAAGCATCTCAACATCAAGATCATCATCCCATGGAATAAATCCCCCATGTCGTACAGCTCCTAAAACAGTTCCTGAGCTAATCCAATACTGTATATTATGTTGTTTACAGACCGAATCAAAATATTTTAACATCTCAAGCATTCTTAATTGCATTGACCTTAACAATGAACCGTCCGGATTAAACTGTTCTCTCAATTCTTTCTGTAGGTTTTCATTTATCATCGTACTACTATTTTCGTTTTAATATTTTTCGAAAATTTTTAACAGCAGCAAATTTACATAAAAACGCAGATATAAAATACACTATTATATAAATAATCGTTTGTAAAATAAAATGTATTTCGATATAATTTGTAATTACAAGAAAAGCCAACGACAAAACAAAGGATAACACAAGTGATGGCATACAAACTAATATTTGAGAAACCATAGAGAGTTTCAAATATTTACTCACTAAATATGCATTTACCATAAAAATATTAAATTCACTCAACACCATACTATATAAAACGCCATACATGCCCCAATTAATTCCAATAAATAGTAATAACAACAATAACCCCCATTTATAAAAACTCCACTTAAATAATGTATTACTGTATCCTAATGCCGCTACTGCAAAAAAATTGACATTTTGTAAACATGTAAAAAAACCTCCTATACAAAGTATTTTAAAATAAGGTACCACAGAGTCCCACCCATCACCAAACAAGAACGGAATCAAGTCATTAGCAATTACTATTAATATCGACATTATAGGAAATATAACAAATGAAATTAACCGTATATTATTTTTAAGTTCTAATCTCAATCGTTCCATTTCATTTTGAAACTCCGAATACACAGGAAACATTACCTGAACTATTATATGAGTAAATGTGGAGCAAGCCACCTCTTCTAGTTTTTTCGCCTGAGAATACAAGCCCATTTCCATTGCTGAAAAATTATGCCCAATTATCACGCCCTGGACATTTTTACTAAACTCTTGCAATATCGATGCCGCCAGCAAATAACCGCCAAAACTGAACAATCCTTTCAATTTAGTCACCGAGAAATACCACAACGGTTTCCACTTGGTTATAAACCAGAACACGACACTGGCTATAAGATTATTTAATACCTGCAATGCCACAAGACTCCATACCCCATAGCCAATAAATGCCATTCTTATGGATATTATAGCCGAAATCACGAGTGAAGAGATATTCACCAATGCCAATTGTTTTATCTTAAGTTGCTTGCGCAATTGAACACGTTGCACAATACCTAACGAACTTACAGGAAGTACAAGCCCTAATACGCGTAACACATCACGCAATATTGGCATGTGAAAAAAGTTCGAGACAGCAGGTGCCATGGCATACAACAACGCATACAAAATCCCGGAAAATGCAATATTCCAATAAAATATTGTAGAGTAATCCTTTGAGGTCACATCTTGTTTTTGAATTAAAGCTGAACAGAAACCACCATCGATAAGGGTTTGTGATACAGCTATAAATATAGCAAGCATTCCGATGCATCCATAGTCTTCGGGGGTGAGTAATCGTGCTAGAACCAAATTGACGACAAACTGTAACAGTACATTTCCGAACCTATCAACTGCCGACCATAAGATTCCTGATACAGTTTTACTACTTGATGCACTCATAAGATTTCAAAATAATTACTTTAACTTATACTTTTCTATAAAATCAATACCCCACTTATACACTTTTTCTATATTTGGGCAATAGACTTGATTAGTCTTACATAAATCATATATCAATCTTAATCCAAATGGGAAATCTTCTGTAAAATATCTACTCGAAACATCTGGAATCCAAGCTCCATCTTTTTTAACCATTGGAGCATAAATACCTTTAAATGCTTTTATTGTAGATAATTTCTCGGCTAATGTTATTTCATCTACAGATTCATAATAATCTAATAACGACGGAATAGAGTTCTTATTAACATGCAACTTTTCAAGTAATACCATAAATTCCTCATCCATTTTTATTATAATTGTCGATGATTCTTTATCCCAGTCCTCATAAAACAATATCCGATTTGGCAGAGGAATTCCTTCCCAATCTTTCCACATTGCATACATCCGCCCGGTGTGAAGTATTGGATTGCTATTGGTCAACGTCACTTCATAGAAATTATCCAACAATTTAATAGGTGTAACGAACATTTTTTCCAATTCCTTGCGCAGATTTTCTTTTTCATCACAATTTTCTATCACTAATGATAACTGCGACTTATAGCCAAGCAGATTTCCTTGCTTACCATATTCTACAACCCTCGCAATAAAAGGAACTCTCTGAAATCCAAACAATGTTGTTTCTTTATCCAATACTTCATGTGCTAAAATAAAAAAACCCGTATTGGATACAATTGAACCCACTATAGAACCTTTTCTTAAATAATTTTTAATATTATTTAATGCCTCCTCCAACAAAAAACCGGGTACACACAACAATATTATATCACTTGCCGGAATTACATCGGCTTCTATTGATGTAATTTGTTCCAGATTTCCTATGTATTGTTTACCTTCAAGATCAATTGATTTTATTGTTTTAGACCATTTATCCGGATGCTTCGTCAGCACAGACACGCTATGACCTTGACTTGAAAAAACTGATGCACAAACTAGCCCTAACGAACCACCTCCGTAGACACAAATCTTCATGTTTACAACGTTTTTAGAGCAGATAGCAAATAATCGTTTTCCGTTTTGTTTCTTACCGCAACACGGATATAATTACTTCCGGCAAAAGCCGATTTGCTTCCACAATCCTTTATAAGTATATTATATTTAGACAATAATAGTTCAGCCAACTCCTTTGAGGTATATTTATCCATAATCTCACACAAGAAATAATTGGCTTGTGATGGTATCACTCGCAAATATGAAACATTTTTAAGTTCGTTGAAGAATCGTGAACGTTCATTCACAAACAACTTGCATGCCATACGGTAGTCGCTTTCATACTTCCCGAATATCTGCATATAATACTCTGCAAATGAATTGATATTCCATATTGCAACTTCTTTTTTCATTGACGCAACTAGAACCGTATTTCCCGAAGCAAGCACTCCTAACCGTAATCCGGGGACACCATAAGATTTACTTATCGATTTCACCACCACAAGATGCCCATTTGCACTAAGAATTTCATTGTGCAATAAAGTATTATCGGCTCCTTGTTCGGAGAAATCAACAAAACTTTCATCTACGACCAACGTAATGTCCCGTTCTGCTGTCCACGAGATGAGTTTCCCCAAATCTGCCATAGATATAAAGTTTCCTGAAGGGTTATCCGGATTTATCAACAACAATGTGGAAATACCTTTATCACAAAAAAATGACTGCAAATCTCGGGCTGTATAAGAAAAATCACTATTACATGGAATGAACCTGACGATATTATCAGCTACAGATCTATTTGGATATTCTTCAAATGTAGGATAAATCACTCCGATTTTGCCACTCACATGTTTTTCCATATAAGTCTTTATCAATTCAGCAGCGCCATTACCAACACACACATATTCCTGATTTATTCCAAAATATTTACCTGCAAGCAGAGAATTGACTGACATTCCCGAAGGATATTCAGTCAATAATACATCAAAATTTGCACGTAATTCATTTTTCATCTTTTCCGTAGGGAAATAAGGATTTACCAGATAACAAAAATCCAGCAACTTTGGGAAGCGCCAATAGCCTCCATATCGGCTCATATACTTCTTTAATTGCACTTCCCCCTCCGAGAAAATTGTCTCAGCAATATCCAAGTCCTGCACATCATCAATCTCATACCATCTTTCATCACCGATAGGTAAAGCCTTCAATTCCACTTTGTCCAAGAACGTGATTACACGTAGCACCTGCTCATAATATTCATTATTCCCCAAAGCCCTAGTATAAGCTTCCAAAAATGGGATGTAGATATTTGTAGAAAACTCTTTGCTTAACTTATAAATATTTACTGTCTTGTAATAAGAATCAGCCTCATCGTAGTTGAACGAATGTTTCGGAACAAAATCCAAGATATTACATTCGCTATCGATACGCACCATTGTACCATCCATCCATGATTCATATTTTGCAACAAGAGCTAAATTGGGATACGGATTTTCCAGTATCATAGCAAACAACCTATCTTCAAAAATCAAATCCGACTCGATAAGCAAAGTATCCTCCTCCATCATATATTCTTTGGCCAAAGCTAAAGAATATATATTATTCGTTTTATCGTAAATAGGATTCTCCACATACTCGATCTTGAGTGCCGAATCAAAACGGTTACCAATGTATCGCTTAAGCTTCTCGCCTTCATAACCTACCACAATAACCACACGCGACAGCGCGAGTCCACTCAATTGTCCCAATAGGCGATCGATCAAGGTAATGCCGTTTACCTCAACCATACATTTAGTGTTATTTTTGGTAAGTTCACCCAAACGACGCCCCATTCCTGCCGCCAATATTATCGCTTGCATATCAATATCTGTATTTAAAATTAAACCTAGTATCATGGTCACTCAACCACTCATCACGCAGAATACTATACACACCTACGTTGATACTATCACAATCCTGTTTTATTTCCCACATTTCAATCAAACCATTACCACCATTATCTTGATATTGGAGATTAAATAAAATACTGGGAACTTCTCTACCAAAAGAATTCTCGGTCAAATTCAATTTAGAAAATCCATTATGCCCACACACCACACACACAATATTATCATTGTTCGTTACCAAAGAATCCCATATTTGACTAGGAGTATTTGAAGAAGTATTCATCAATTGGCTTACAGCATAAGAATCAGAACCAACTATTTCACCGGCTCTCGTTAAAAATTCATGAGTAAGCAATATATATTTTTTATCCCGATTATTTTTTACAATACTATCAGCCCACTCTACGACTTCCCACCTAGCACCAAATTCCAGCACCAATATATCATAGTCCTCACCCCATATATTATTCTTCACCACAATATTTTCCATCCGTTCACCATCATATTTATGCTGTATCTCAGCTTTTGCATTTGGAAAAGAAACATATTTTGTAAAAAAGGTCTCATCTCTACTTAATATTTTAGAATAGCTATCCCAATCATAATCATGATTACCGATACAAGCCACAAAAGGAATCACTTGAGCAACAGGTAAAGTATAATCATAAAACACCTGCCACTCATACTCTCTGTTACCTGCCGAGATGTCACCAACCTGAAGAATACTATTGATTTTAAGCCCCAACGTTTTAGCCTTCATCAACCATTGCATTGTTGTATCCAGATAAGTATTGTACACAACATTCCCTGTATATTCCTGAATATCACCAATCACACAAATATATTCCGAATCAAGATTAAACTTATCCAAAGAAATAGTAGGCTGTTCTATTTCAATACTCGTAGAACACCCAAAACATAGAACATATAATATTAAACCATATAAATATTGTAATATTTTCATGTAAAAAATTCGTTTAGCCACGCCTTATAAGGTTATAACGCAAAGTTAGTGAAAATATTCTAATAATTAACCAAATACCGATTTATACCATTAAAAGACATTAAAAAATCCCACATAAACGATTCAATCTCAATATAACAAAGAAACCATCAAAAACAAATCCATACACACTATATCTTCCTATCAAGAGACATAAGTACCATTTCCACCAATAAGCCTGATTACACCAAGATTTTAGGTATAATTTACCAACTGATTTTGGCAACATTACCAGATTTTATGAATCATAAAAAAGGCAGATTTCCACACCGGAAACCCGCCCTTTCTAGCTTAACTTTATCTCAATTTTCAACTATATACCAATCACACACCAAATTGAAATTATCTTATATTAAACTCTCTTAAGTTAATTCCTTTATCAACTTATCATATACATCCAATACATACTTCACATCAAATGTATTTTCTGTTTTCTCTCTACTACGCTTTGACATCTCTTGCTTTTTCTCTGCACCTAGCTCTATAAATCTTATCATTGCATCAGCTAATGCATCAGAGTTTTTTACAGGAACCAGAAAACCATTTATTCCATCGTCTACAGTTTCTCGACATCCTGAAATATCGGTTGTAATAATAGGTCTTCCTGAAGCACAAGCTTCTATTAATGACATACTTAACCCCTCATGATATGACGGTAAAACAATTACAGTCCCTGACTTGCATAATTCACCAGGCACATCATTAGAGACACCTAAATATGATATCAAACCTCTCTCAACATCTTTATTAAGAACTTCTTTTGAAACACCCATTGGGGAAGCCTCATCCATAGGACCTAATAGAAATATACCTATATCGGGATATTTCTTTTTAACTATTCTAGCAGCCTCAACATATTCTGAATATCCCTTATCATATAAAACTCGTGCAATCATCAAGAAACGTATTGTTGTAAAGTTATCCTCCTTGTATTTAAAACGCATTAAATCTACGCCCTCACCTCCTTTAAGGAGAATCAATTGCTCTTCTTTAGCAAAAGATACGTCTATTAATTTTTTAAATATATATCTATTTAATGTTAGCACTCTATCAGCCCTATTTAGCCCTAATTTATATAATCCTCGTCCTATTTTTTGTTTTAAACCATTACTGTTAAACATATAACCAAGACCTGCAACCATTGCAACCGACTTTATCCCGCAAAATCGAGCTGCAAATGTTCCATAAACATTAGGCTTAATAGTATAGTGAAAAATAATATCCGGTTTCTCACTTTTATAGATCTTAACAAGTTCCAAAAACAATTTTGTATCAGCCAACGGATTCATTCCTGTGGGCACCATAGAACATTGCACACATTTGCACCCCTTAGGGACACGATCCATCAAACAATCCTCATGAGTTACTTTAGGATAAACACATACCACCTCATAACCTTTTGATAAAAAATGCTGGATTACATTCCCTCTAAAATTCAGTAATCCTCTCATCCCATTATCACATAGCAAAATCTTCATAATCTGATATATTGTTTATGTAAAGCACCCACCTTAAGCACTTTACATTTATTCACCCACAATGTCAAAGAACACTTTTTGTTTTAAGCCAAAAGCTTACAATGTTACACTTCTTTCATAAAAACAGAAGTATAACCATATTGAGAATTTAATTTCTGATATGTTTCACAAATTGTAACCAATTGCTTAAGATTCTCTTCCATATTTGCCCCAAAATTATGAGGATGCCACCACAAATGAAAACATTCTCCTTTCTTTGCTGCAACTTTCATAGCAGATGTCACACGACATACCTTTAATGGTTCTAAAAATGATAGCTTTTTATTATATGACCTATAAAATATACTACTTGGAACATTCACTATACCCCCACCATGAATAGGATGTTTATACGTTCTATATCCTGTAATTGGCAGATATGAATCTAATAATCTTAACATACCTTTTATTGAATATCGTGAAGATGACGCCTCCGGTTTCCACAACCAATCATCAATAAAACCTCGATAATGGGTAAAGCCATATTTCTCACAAATTTTCAAATATGGCTCTGACACCTGATTGCGAGGAAATATTATAGAATTCATTTTTCCATTCAATTTATATCCGTAATCCAAATCTCGACTAAACTCCGCCGAAGTTTGTCCGACTTCCAAGCAATAATAATGTGAAAATGTGTGCGAAGCTAATTCAACCAATGGATTTTTCTTAAGTTCTTCAACCTTATCTTTACAAAACAATAAACGATCTTCTATGATATCATCATACTTTGACAGCAATGAATGACTTGACAAAGTCTCATTAGCAAACGATGGCGAACTATATTGTTCCAAAAACTCTTTGCGTGAAGACAAATTCATTGCGCCCACATAAGCAATAGTAACCTTTACCCCATATTTTCCACAAATTCTAAGGATTTCATCAAGAGCATTTAAAGCATTTTTAACATTGCCTTTATAGCCATTTAAAAACTGTCGATCAAAACCTCCAAATCCCCAAAACAATTCAAAATCAAGGGATATGATAAACTTACCTTGTTTCATCTCTTTCTTGTATTTCTTTAATCACTTTACAAGGGGAACCGGCAGCAATAACCCAAGCCGGAATATCTTTTGTAACAACCGACCTTGCACCAATAACAGCACCCTCACCGATTGTGACACCGGGCATTATTATTGTTCCCATACCTATCTGACAACCTTTACATAAATGAATTGGCTTGTAAATATAGGGCAATTTATAAGCGTCATCATACTTCTTATAATCACTCATATCTCGACGGTGGCACAACAGAGTACAACCATTTGTAATAATTGCATAATCATCTATTATTATCAAATCGGCATTTCCATAATCAAGTGCTACGGTATGACCAATCAAAACTCCTTTCCCAACTTTACATCCTATAAATCGCCACAATGATGCTCGTATTTTTTTTAGATTTAAACTTTCTAATAGAACTCCTTGATAACAATATTTAAATGCCAACAATTTAAAAATTGTTGAAAACGCATGCCCAACTATTCCAAACAATGAAATATTTCCATACTTCTCCTCATTTGAAATAACCCCCAACTTCCTAAACGCCCTAAAAGTCAACGACAATTTCTTCATTGTTCTAAACAGCAATTGATTTAGATAAATCTGTATCCGCATTATTTTTCTCAAAGGACCTTTCCCTGTTTTTCATCTTAACAAGAATATCCATTCGCCCAATTAGAGCAAAAATAGCACAAACTCCTATTTGCGAAATACTTTTTATTATTAAAAATATATTTTTAAATATTGGTATATTATATTTTCGTGAATGGTAATAGAGTTTTGTTAATTCAAACCATTTGCTTCTACAATATTTCTTAAACGTTGGAATCCCCATTTCGCGATAATATAATAACGGAATACTTAAATTAAAGAATTTTGAATAAGTTCTAGATCTTAACCACAACTCCTTATCTTGTGCTCTTTTCATCGTTACATCATATTGATTCAATTTAAACCATTCCAATTTACCCATAATTGTCGGGTGAGACAATACCGGGAAAATGCCATCTCTAATAGAATTACTCTCATTATATAATAAAACTCCACATAATTTATTCTCACTATCAATCGTATATATTGAAGTACCCAAAACATCAATATCCGGATGCTTTTCTAAATAATCCACTTGTAACTTAATTCTATTATAGTGCATTATATCATCAGCATCCATTCTTGCATAATATTTTCCTTTTGACCACGAAACACTTTCATTTAATCTCATAGGCAAACCTTTATTTTTTCCATCACATACAACCGTTATTCTTTTATCAGTAAAGCCTTTTGCAATTTCTAAAGTTTTATCGGTTGATCCATCATCAATAATCAATAATTCCCAATTATTATATGACTGATTTAATACAGATTGTATAGCCATTTGCAAATACTTTTCTGCATTATAACAAGGAATTGCAATAGAAACCAGAACATCATCCATACCCAAACTAAATCAATATTGTCCTAAATATATTTTACTTAATTTTTCCGCAACTTGGCTAATATCAAAACCTAATTTTTTTATTATTTGCCTAGAATCAGACCTATTTGTCAACTTTATATTTTCATTAATAAATTCAGCCCACATTTTGGGAGAATCATATAATGATAACATATAATAATTATCTGTCATTTTACACATTTCAGAAATTGTGTCAGAACAGAATACAGTCAAGCCAGAGCTTTGAGCTTCAACTAAAGTAACTGGAAAACCTTCATAAAAAGATGGCATAATAAAAGCATCCATAGCCTGCATTAAATCATAAATATCATTACGTACACCCAACAAAAAAACATATTTTGTTAAACCCATTTTTTCTATTTTAAATTTAATTTCATCTTTTAGATCACCAGTTCCTATTAACGCCAATTTATAATTATCATTTATTTTAACTAACTCACTAAAAACATCAATTAAAAAATTATGATTTTTAACTTTTGTAAATCTCCCAACATGCCCTAACAATATAGTTTCTTTATTTATACCTAATCTTTCACGTTGTATAATGCGTTTTTTTTCACAATATCCAAATAAATCTAAATCTACACCATTATTAACAACTTCAGCTAAATGTTTAACTCGTGTATAATCATACATCCAATGAAAGGAACTATCACTACACGCAAAGAAAACATTCGCAAATTTATTTATCACGAATTTATTACAATAATGCAATATATGATGAAACAAGCCATAATGATTACTACTATGAGAATGAATAATCCTTATCGGTATATTATATTTTTTTGCAATTATTAATGGCTCTATTGATGATAGTGACGGTGAATGAAGGTGAACAGCATTATATTCATGGGCATGTTTTGAAAAGAATTGTTCTAAATTTTTATTATATGCTACAAACTTATACCTTCTCGATGGTATAACATATAAGTGTCCTCCCATTCCCTCAATTTCCTCCCTATAATCAGCCTTTTCCTTAAAAATAAGAAAATCAAATTGTATTTTTGTTCTATCTATCTTACGATAAACGTTCATGATAAAGGTTTCAAGCCCAGCACGATTCATACCTCCAGTCACCTGTAATACTCGTATCATTTTTTTAACTTTACTTTAATTAGTTTTTCAAATTTATCTCTCTCATTTTTTGTTAAACCTATTACATATTCAAGTAACAATACAATTACAAAAATTACTATTCCAAATAAAATTCTATATTCTGTTAAAATAAAACTTAGAATAAATACTATTGAGCATAAACTTATAATTATTATAGCTAACGGCAATATTACTTTTAGTCCAAATTTCCTTAAGTCAAAACCAACTTGTCGATTTGCCAATAACATCATTAACAATAAATTTAATACATTACATATTATCATTGACAAAAATGCAGATTCTAGAGGTGCATTAAATTTTAAAAACAAATATGCCAAAGCAACTGAGATTGTCAAACAAAATAACTCCATAATTTGATATTTTGCCATTTTACCAGACGCCTTAAAGCATAAATCCAATGGAGAATGAACTGTTCTAAAAAAACCATAAATCAATATCATTCGAGTAAAAGAAATAGCATAATCTGGCACTGTTCCTAACCATATCGTTAAAATATCTCTAGTAAAATAACATACTGGTATAGCTATCAACAAATACATCAAACACATTAATTTTGCTGAAATATTAATAATATCGAAAAAATGAGATCTATTACCATGAGCATACTGATGTACAGCTTGAGGTGATGCTGCAGCCACTAGCTTACTACACATAGTTTCTGCAGCATGCAACACTTGATAACTTACGGCTCTCGCTGCATTTGCAACAACTCCTCCAAAAAAATTCAACAACAGATTTATACCTTCATTATATATTGCAAAAGCTGTATTACCCAAAAAATTCCATCCGGCAAATTTTGACATTTCTTTAGCCAAACTACGATCAAAATTCCCTCTACCAGAACATTCCTCAAAATGTTTTTTACAATAAACCATATTTATGATTCTTACCACAACCGCAACAACTAACATAATTATTGAATACCAAACGACACGATCAGAAGGTAAGACGAATAACGCACATGCAGCAAATAATTTTAAACCGCAATCAAGTACCGCAAAATAAGCATAATAGGCAAAATGTTCATTTGATATAATTACAGCATCATAAGGGACAGTCATAATTGTTACTATTGCTGTTATTATAGAACATTGTAATACTATATGTGCATCCAATATTTGACTTGTACTAATATTCAATTTATAAGACAATAGCCATAATCCAATAATTTCTGCTACGACCAAAAACACAAAACAAACAATCCAATGCAATCTTAAGCTAACAGTAAAAATACATCTTAAACGATCAATCGAATTTTCTTTTCGTTCATAATTCAAATATCTTTGAGTAGCAGAAGCTAGCATCCCTCTTAACGAAGAGAACATAGCCACAATGCCTGCTACTACATTATACATTCCATAATCATCTACCCCTAACTGTTTAAGTAATATTCTAGTAGACAATAAACTTAGAACCATAATAATTATAGTTCTAATATATAAATAAATAGTGTTCTTAGCTATTTTAATATTATCGGTTCCCATATTTTATTTTATTATCAATTGTTTTATACCTACCTTGTATATAGGCAACCAATATATAGTGTATTACAACAGTATATACTATAATTATAAAAAACGTATTCGAACCAGCTCTAGGTAACATCATTAGCCTTAAAAAAGAAGCATATATTATTATTCTATACACAGGGCTATAAAAACTCTTCTTTTCAACTATTCCCCAAAACAAACCAAATAAATATACAATTATAGAAAATAAGATTATGTTCTTACATGAAAATAAATATAAATCACTTAAAAAAGTCCAACCAAGCCCATAACCTTCATTATATAAACTTGGGCTTAAACTATGTGCCAAAAAACCACTAAATGTCGTTTCATACATTTCCAAATCATCACCACACACTAAATTATATATAGTTGCACTTCCTGGTATAAATGAATTAAAATATGGAATCATAGGATATTCAAAATCTCTAGATGTATCAAAAACAATCATTGAAATACCCTGCTCATAAAAAAAATCTGAAATAGTTTTGAATATACTAAAATCATTATAAACATCTTCATATCTTATTGACAACTTTGATATTGACAGTAGCATGAATAAAGCTCCTGCCCCATACATCGCAATTTTTTTAATTGAAACATTTACCTTCTGAGAATAAAACCAGAGACCAAACAACAAAACACTACCAAATAATGCACGTCCTCCTATCAATATCATAATTAATGATGTTATAATAAACAAAGCTATATACATCCGTTTCGTAACTGTATCTCCATAAGTTAAAGCTAACCCAAAAAACACAAATTGCAATGTTTGTATAAAACCGGCTCCCCCAGAAAACTCATTTGCCTGATTCTGATACAAAGATAAATACCCATATTGTAATGCACCTTTAAATAATATAATAGAATTATATAAAGATACTACGGCTATTACATAAAAACATATTTTTAATATTCCATTTAATCTACATTTCGATTCAACACTCAAATCTTTTAACTTAACCTGTTTTTTCTTTTTAAATGCAAATCTATAACCACAATATAACATATATGAAAAGCATAAAATATAGCACAATATATATCGTTGCCTTTCAAGACTGACATTATAATCATAGAAAAACGTTCCTGCCCACAAATGATGCGTTTCATCAAACAATTCGCCCCAAAATCGTCCGCCTATAAACAAAAATGAAAATGTAATATAAAAAAGGAATAATGGAGATAATTTATTGATTTTCCATAATCCATATAAAACAACCCAAAAATTCACACACATTAATATTGATGTTTCTAATTCTGTCATTTCAAACATCAACACAACAAAAAAGCTGACTATAGCAGTTAAAAACAGCAATAAATTTCTCACGATATTTCTATTTTATTCATTTATAGAATTGTTTATACCAAGTAGCGAAGTGGCGGAGACCTTCACGGAGGGAGGTGTGAGGTTTGAAACCGAAGTCTTCTTCTAGGACTGATGTATCGGCAAATGTCACAGGTACATCACCGGGCTGCATTGGCACAAGTTCCTTATGCGCTT
>CAZTFX010000014.1:0-36580 GCA_964613095.1 uncultured Muribaculaceae bacterium
AATATGTAGATAAAAACGTATTTATAGCATTCCGATTGAGATCTAAGAATTGTGAAGTTTTGGTAATGGATAACATTGGTTTGTATGGAGGTCTGGAGTTGGTAGATGTTTCTGTGTCGATAAACGTTATTACGGGTGACGCGTCGCAGGCGATTGTTGTAGAGGATGATTGTGTGAAAGCGAATGTTGCTGTAAAGTCTATGATGTTAATGGATATGAGTGGAAAGATTGTGGCTCAAACAGAGAATACGGAACTGTCTTTGTCGCATGTGGCCTTGGGCATGTATGTGGTTAAGGTTACGACGGATACAGAAGTAATAACAAAGAAAATTGTAGTGAAATAATAAGAAGCCTTGAGGGGGTCGTCAAAAAATGGCGACCCTCTTTTTTGTTTTTTGGTGTAATAGTTGTAATTTTGTGATAAATTAGGATAACAAGGTGGTTTTATGATTGAAAATGCTCTATATTTGATACCGGTGCCGTTGAGTGATGGAGAACTCAATGATGTTTTGCCTGCAAGAAATATAGAAATTGTTCGTGAAATAAAACATTTCATCGTGGAAAATGTGCGTTCGGCTCGTCGCTTCTTGAAGAAGTGTGATAGAAATATCGATATAGATACACTCACATTTTACGAACTTAATCGTCACACCAAGCCCGAAGATTTTTCGGGATTTTTAGTACCTCTTGAACAAGGAAATCCTATGGGGGTAATTTCGGAAGCGGGATGTCCTGCCATAGCCGATCCGGGAGCCGATGTGGTGGCGATAGCTCAACGCAAGTCATTGAGGGTGGTTCCATTGGTGGGTCCTTCAAGTATCCTGATGTCGGTAATGGGTTCGGGTTTCAACGGTCAGAGCTTTGCTTTTTTGGGCTATCTGCCCATAGACGCTTCGGCTCGTGCCAAGAAATTTAAGGATATGGAGTATAATATTCGTGTGAATGATCAGACTCAGGTTTTCATCGAAACACCTTACCGAAACAATAAACTGATAGCCGAAATGTCAAAAACATTGCCTAAACATCTTAAATTGTGTGTGGCAAGTGACATTACAGGTGCGCAGGAGAGTATCATCACTCGCGGAGTGGCGGAATGGAGTCGTGTAAAGTATGATTATGACAAAATTCCTGCGATATTCCTGCTTTATAAATGATGACTAGATATAAAAATATAAAAGCAAGTGCGCAATATAATCTTTTTGATGACGATAGTGCCATTGAAAATGAACAGATTGCTGAATTTGAGGTGAAACCGGCGGAAAAGCCTGTTTTACAAGACATACAGGAAGCTAAAGAGGATTCCGGTGCATTTGGTGCAGTGGAAACTGAACCCGCACTTCCTACGTTACGTTTTATCAGCTTTGGTAGCGGTAGTAGCGGTAATTGTTCTTATGTGGGAACCGAATCGGGAGGCATATTGGTAGATGCCGGTGTGGACTATGAGAGTGTATTTGAAACACTGCGTGCCAACGGTGTAACACCTAATATGGTGAAAGGTGTGTGCCTTACTCATGACCATAGTGACCATATACGTTATGCCTATGGAATAGCCCGCAAGTATAACCATATAAGGGTTTATTGTACCAATCGTGCTCTTAACGGAATCTTGAAGCGACACAATGTGTCTCGTCGTATAAAGGAGTATCATCAGCCTATTTTTAAGGAAATACCATTTAAATTGGGGGGACTCACAATTACTGCATTTGAAGTATCTCATGATGGTCTTGATAATGCAGGGTTTTTTATAGAATATGGTGGAAATAAATTTGCCATAGCAACCGATTTGGGGGTGGTAACAGAACGTGCGCGTCATTACATGACTCAGGCTCATTTCCTTATGATAGAAGCAAATTATGATTTGGAAATGCTTGAAAACGGTTCTTATCCTGAATATCTTAAGAATCGAATCAAGTTGCCTACAGGTCATCTTGATAATACCGATACAGCGAGGTTTGTGGGCGAAATGTATTCTAAAAATCTTAAAAACATATTCCTGTGTCACTTGAGCAACGACAATAATACACCTGAGAAAGCAGTTTCGGCTGTAAAAAACGCACTGGAAGAAAAGGGTGTGACAGTGGGAGACGCTAAAGGTACGTTGGAGGATCGTAATAAAGACATTCAACTTATGGCGTTACCGCGTTACGATAGTTCGGCTTGGTTTGTATTGCGTAGAGAATAATTGTCGGCAATGGGTATTCTTTGGGGTATAATAAAGAAAATCTTAATATTGTTTTTTGGTACTTCGATACTTGCTGTTGTGCTGTATCGCTATATTCCTGTGTATATCACTCCTCTTATGGTGATACGTGCAGTGGAACAGAAAGCTGCAGGCAAGCCTGTTAAATTTAATCATGATTGGGTTTCGATAGACAAAATCTCGCATAATATGCCTCAGGCTGTAGTAGCTAGTGAAGATAATCTGTTCATGAGTCATCATGGTTTTGACTTTGAACAAATACAAAAGGCTATAGATGAGGCTAAACGTGGCAAGAGACATCGTGGAGCAAGCACTATTACGCAACAGACTGCAAAAAATGTGTTTTTGTGGAACGGTGGAGGTTATTTTCGTAAGGCTCTTGAGGCTTATTTCACCGTGATAATAGAATTACTATGGAGCAAAGAACGCATAATGGAAGTTTATCTGAACTCTATAGAAATGGGCGATGGAATATATGGGGTCGAGGCTGTGGCTCAAAAGAATTTCGGGAAAAAAGCCGGCAAACTCACTCGCGGGGAGTGTGCTTTGATAGCTGCAACGTTACCTAATCCTTTGCGATTCAATTCGGCTCGTCCATCGGCATACGTTTTGAAACGTCAAAAGCAGATTTTACGTTTAATGAATCAGATTGCTCCCATAAATATGGGTTATGGATAGAAACATTAATCATCAAAAGTGAATAAATCGGTAGAAAGATAACGTTCCCCGGTGTCGGGTAACAGAGCTACGATGGTTTTGCCGGTATTTTCTTCAAGTTTTGCCAGTTGAATGGCAACATATAATGCTGCACCCGATGAAATGCCCACAAGCAAACCTTCTTTCTGTGCAATATATCGTGATGTGTTTATAGCGTTTTCATCGCTTACTTGGAGTATCTTGTCAACAACTTCTGCATTGAAATTTTTAGGTATAAATCCAGCTCCGATTCCTTGAATTTTGTGTGAGCCGGCTTTTCCTCCCGATAGTACAGGAGACCCTTCCGGTTCTACGACCACAGTGTATATGTTGGGATTATGAGCTTTCAACCCTTGAGCTGTTCCGCTTAATGTACCTCCTGTTCCTACGCATGCAACAAAGATGTCGATTTCGCCATCGGTGTCGTTCCAAATTTCTTGAGCTGTAGATTCGATATGTTTTTGCGGATTTGCAGGATTTTCAAATTGCTGTGGTATGAAAGAACCTGGATATTCAAGAAGAAGTTCATTGGCACGTTTTATGGCTCCACTCATACCTTCATTGCCTGGTGTTAAAATAATATCGGCTCCTAATGCCTGAAGTAATTTTCGGCGTTCAAGACTCATTGTTTCGGGCATTGTGAGAATCATTCTATAGCCTTTCACCGAAGCCACCCATGCTAGCCCTATGCCAGTGTTCCCGCTTGTAGGTTCGATGATTGTTGCTCCCGGTTTTAAAGTTCCTTTTTTTTCAGCTTCTTCAATCATAGCAAGAGCAACGCGGTCTTTGACGCTACCTCCGGGATTGAACGATTCAATTTTAACAATCAATCTGGCTTTGAGCTTTTCATGTTTTTCAATATTATGAACTTCAAGAAGTGGTGTGTTTCCAATTAAGGAAATAAGACTGTTGTAGATATTAGCCATAGTTGTAGATATTATATTGTTTTATATTGTGATTGTACAAAAGCAAGAATGCGATTGGCTACCTCATGAGCTTCGGCTACCGAAGCATTACAAAAACTGTGTTTTAAACGTTTGAAACGTATCATTTTTGCTTCAACTCCGCATTTTCTTAATTCAATAAACATGTCGATGGATTGCTGAATTTTTACTGTAGTATCGGCTGCTCCATGCATAATTAAAGTGGGACAACAGCCTTTATTTACATAGTTTATTGGAGAAAATTCACGGCAAAGTTGCATTACCCGCTTCTTTTGTGTTTCAATGTCATATCCTGTAACACATTTAAGTTGTTTATTGCGTTTGGTTATAACTTTGCTTACACATAGTTTGGCAAAAGTTGTCATGAATGGGTTGAGGTCGGTGCGGAAAAGGGTGTTAAGATTTGTAGGTCCGTAAGTGTCGATTACGTAGTTTACTTTTGGCGAAATATGTTTTAAATTTCTATCACCTTTGTACAAATCTTCTCCTGTATATGCGCTCATCATGGCAAGTTGGGCACCGGCAGAAGCACCCCAAATACCGATATTCTCGGAATCAAGTCCGTAATTCTTACCATGTAAACGAATCCAGCGTATTGCGTCTTTACAATCGGCTATTTGATGTTGTATGTGGCTTAGGGTTTTATCGGCAAGTCGATAATCTACGCTTACAACTGCAAAACCGTTTTGATTTAGAGTTTTAAGCACATATTGACGGAATGTACGTTTTATGTTATTTTTACTGGCTTCGACCCAAGACCCTCCATGAATGAATATCAGAACAGGATCCAATTCGGCACCATTATAAGTTACTTTGGGTTTGTATATATCAAGATGTAAACTTCTATCATTAGCAGTTTTGTAAATAATGTTCTTGAACGACGGATAGTCCGGGCTTAATTTTGGTAATGAACTAGCAGTGGAAGCATAAGCCGAACTTAGCTTTGATGAAGCGTAATAGATTACTGCACCTGTACCTATACCGGTTGCCAATAGCCATTTTTGTCGTTGGGTTAAATTGAAGTCAGACATATCTTTGTATTTTGGTTAGAACAAATTTAGTAAATATAATGTTCAAATGCAATAAAAGCAGTTAAAGAAAAGGGCATTATCAAGATTTGCTATGATAATGCCCTTTCGTGAAAAAGATTTGAAGAATATTACTGTTTTAATCTATTATCATGCTGTTTCGGTCTATTGCAACAATGTCAAGATTGTGATTGCGAATGAAATTGACAATTTCATCTCGTTCTTTAGATGGCTCAATATCCTGTTCAATACGTTTAAGTGCATTGAATACAGAAACACTGCATTGATATATGTGGCGGTATGCTTTTGCTACATTATCGATTGTTTCTTCGTCAAATTTTTTATAGCGCATAATAAATGCGTTTACTCCAAAATAAGTTACAGGGTTATGTGCCATAATTACGTATGGTGGTACGTTTCCACTTATGCGACATCCGCCTTTTATCATGCACCATTTACCTACCTCGCTTGCATTGTGAAGTATAACGCCGGAACTTAGAATGGAACATGTATCCACTTTACAGTTTCCTGCAATGGAAACGCCGTTCCCAAGTACACATCTATCGGCAATCTCTGAATCATGACCGATATTACATTCCGACATAATGAATACTTTGTTTCCTATACGAGTGGCGCCATCGGGTGTTAATCCACGTCTTATGATGGCATGTTCTCTGATTTTGCAGTCGGAGCCTATATAGCAATAACTCGGTTCACCCTTCCAGTGAAAATCTTGCGGTTCGGCTCCAATTATTGCACCATTATAGATTTTGGTGCGTTCTCCAATACGAGTGCCATTTAACAGACTCACAAACGGGTAAATTTCACAATCATCACCGATTTCCACATTCTTGCTGATAAATGCAAACGGGTGTATGATGACATTCTTGCCTATTTTTGCACTAGGGTCGATATGTGCTAATGGACTAATCATAATTACATTTCTTTTACTATTATCTTCCGCCTCCCAATGCTTGGTATAGGTTGATAGCAGCTTGGTTAACACTCAATTTATTGTTCTCCACTTGAATTTGTGACTGCAATAGCTGTTGTTGTGCTGTCAATACTTCAAGATAAGTAGTTGTACCCAAAGTTAATAAATCTTTGTTGTATTCTACGGCTTTTCCCAAATTTTCTTTTTGTCTCACAATATTGGCACCGGCTTCTTTGGTCTTTGTTATTGTTACAAGAGCATTTGAAACTTCATTACCGGCACTGATAAGAGTTGTTTGGAAATTGTTTAATGCTTGTTGTTGCGCAGCTTTGGATGCTTTAAGATTTGCAATGTTTTGTCCACGAGCAAATAGAGGCATTGTAAGTTGTCCTGCAAGATTTACCAACCATTTTGCCGGGTCGATGATTGCACTTCCTAAAAGGGTTCCGTATGCACCGGTTGCTGACAAGTTGATTGAAGGGTAGAAATTGGAGCGCGCTATATTTGTAGCGTAATGAGCCATTGCAAAAGATTGTTCTGCCGCTTTTACGTCTGGTCGTTGGGCAAGATAGCTCATAGGAATACCATCTTGAACAGTCGTAGGCAGTTCTATTGCCGATTCAGTGTTTACAGCCCAAGTTTGACGAGTTGTATTGAGCAATAGCGATAATGTGTTATTCAATTCATGAATAGACATTTCAATATTAGGTATTGCTGCAAGTACACTGTAATAGTTGGCTGTACTTTGTACTACCGAAACTTCGGTGAAACGTCCCGCTTCTTTCATATCTTTCATGACTTGTACCGATTGTCTCCACGCTTCGGCTGTCTCACGATAGATAGAAAGTTGTTTATTTAGGGAAACTAGGGCATAATAAGTGTTTGCAACTCCTCCGATGATTTGAGAACGTACAGCCTGTTGATATGCCTCGCTTTGAAGTAATTGAGCTTTTGCCTTTCGTTTGCTGTTGGTAAGTCTGCCGAATATATCAACTTCCCAACTAAGAGATAATGGCAACTGATAACCCCAACTCATTTTGCTTCCTGCAAGAGAAGAACCGCTTCCGTTTGGAGCAAATGCAAGTGAAGGCAAGTAGCTTAGTTTTGCTCCAAGTAATTGGGCATGAGCCATGTCAACGTTAAGTTTTGCATTTTGCAAGTCAAGGTTATTATCAAGAGCTTGACGAATGTAATCTTGTAAAATAGGATCAGTGAAGATTTCTTCCCATGCTAAGTTTCCGAGAGCAGTAGAATCTACCGGTTGAGCAGCAGCTTCGGTATATTCTCCCATAATACCTTCTGTTGGCAGTTGGTAGTTTTTGTATAGATTACAGCTACTTGTCACTATGGCAAGAACCATAGTGAACAAAAGTAGCGATAGTTTATTATTAGACATATAGATAATTAATTTTGAGGTGAATACTGATTTATTTCTCGCTGAATGTCGCTGTTGTCGGTATCTTTCCACTTCATCGGAGAGAATTTCTCTTGGATAGTCTGGAATATTACGAACAGGCATGGAACGATTAATACTTGGAATATCATACCTATAAGCATACCGCCGATAGAGCCTACGCCTAATGCACGATTACCGTTTGCTCCTACTCCCGTAGCGAACATCATGGGTAGCAATCCTATGATAAGCGCAAGTGATGTCATAAGAATAGGGCGCAGACGTGCCACTGCCGCTGCCACTGCCGCTCCTGTAATGCTCATACCTGTCTTGCGGCGTGCGAGTGCGAACTCGACGATAAGGATGGCATTCTTTGCGAGAAGTCCCATAAGCATGACGAGCGCAATCTTCAAGTAAATATTGTTGGATACGCCGAACATTTGTGCGAAGATGAATGTTCCTGCCAAACCGAAAGGAATAGATAGAATTACCGATAACGGTAGCAAGTAGCTCTCGTATTGCGCACTTAGAATCAAGAAAACGAACAGCAAACATAACCCGAAGATGATAGCAGTACCGTTGTTTGAACCGCTTGCTTCTTCACGTGTCAAGCCTGAGAATTCAAATCCGTATCCTTGAGGGAGTATCTGCTCAGCCACTTCTTCGATGGTTTTGATTGCCTCACCGGAGGAGTATCCCGAATTAGGAACACCGTTCACGCTGATTGATGTGAACAGGTTGAAACGGTTCAATAGATCCGGTCCGTACACGCGTTTAAGCGAAACGAAGTTTGTTATCGGTGTCATTTCGCCATCGGCTGTTCTCACTTTTATAGTGTTGAGTGTCTCCGGTGAAACTCGCGATTCCGGTGCTGCCTGCATCATTACACGGTAAAGTTTTCCGAAACGGTTAAAGTTGGATACGTACATACCGCCGTAGTACCCCTGAAGTGTTGTCATTACAGCTGACGGGCTTATTCCGGCTTTCTTTGACTTTGCCACATCCACATCTACAAGATATTGAGGGAATGTGGGGTTGAATGTTGAATATGCCATCTGGATTTCCGGACGTTGATTCAATGCCGCAATGAATTGTTGCTGAACTTCAAAGAAACGATTAATATCGCCTCCGGTCTTGTCTTGTAGTTGGAATTCAAAACCGTTGGATACTCCATAACCGGAAATCATAGGAGGTGCAAAGAACATAATTGTCGCATCCTTGATTTTTTGCCCTGTCATGGCGTATAACTGTCCTAAGATTGCATCTACGTTTTCTTCTTTGCTTCTCTTGTCCCAGTGCTTTAGCTTGATAATGGCAGAACCGTAAGTATTGCCTTGTCCTGCTATGAAGCTATAGCCTTGAATCAATGAGCGGGTTTCGATAGCCGGAATCTTGGCGATAATCGCATCAAGAGAGTCTATTACTTCCTGTGTACGTTCCTGAGATGTTGCCGGAGGAGTGGAGATAACTCCCATAATAGTACCTGTATCTTCATTTGGAACAAGACCTGAAGGTGTAACACTCATAAGCCATACAAGAACGCCTATAGAAACTGCAACAATAATTGCAGACAATTTTTTTGCTTTGATGAAGAAATTCACAATACCTTTATAGCGGTTTAGAACCGTTTCAAATCCTGCATTGAATCCCTTATGGAAACGAGTAATGAAAGTTTCTTTCTTGCTATGTTCATCGGTGTGCGGTTTCAAGAACAGCGCACATAGCGCAGGTGACAGTGTCAAAGCGTTGATTGCCGACAATGCTATGGCTATTGCCATTGTAAGACCGAACTGGCGGTAGAAAACACCTTCGGTTCCCGGCATGAATGACACGGGAATGAATACAAGCATCATTACAAGTGTGATGGAAACAAGTGCAGTACCGATTTCGCTCATGGCATCAATTGATGCCTGACGTGCCGATTGATAACCTTCGTCAAGTTTTGCATGGACAGCCTCGACCACCACTATGGCATCATCGACCACTATGGCTATGGCTAACACTAATGCAGAAAGGGTGAGCAAGTTCAAGGAGAATCCTATCAGGTTGATAAAGAAAAATGTTCCTACCAATGCCACCGGAATGGCGATAGACGGGATAAGTGTTGAACGGAAATCCTGCAAGAAGATGTAAACCACGATAAACACAAGGATAAATGCTTCAAAGAGCGTCTGAATAACATGGTTTATAGATGCTTGAAGGAATTCGTCGGTATTCATGGGAACATCGAGACGAAGACCTTTGGGAAGATTCTTTTCTGCATTTTCAACCACATCAAGCACGTTTTCGATAACTTCGCTTGCGTTAGAGCCGGGAGACTGGAATACGATGGTTGTGACACCAGTATTACCGTTAACCTTATTACTGAATCCGTAGCTTAGACGTCCGAGCTCCAAGTCGGCAACATCTTTAAGATAGAGTATTTGTCCGTCATAGTTGGTGCGGATAATAATATCTTCAAACTCTTCGGGGGTTGCCAAGCGTCCCTTGTATTTCATGATATATTGGAACGATTGTTTACCCTGTTCGCCGAAAGCGCCCGGAGCGGCTTCAATGTTCTGCTCGGAAAGAGCTGCTATTACATCGGTAGGCTGAAGACCATATTGTGCCATTACATCAGGTTTAAGCCATATACGCATAGAGTAGTCGGCACCTAAAGTAAGAGCTTCACCTACACCCGGAATACGCTTAAGAAGAGGCGCAATGTTTATGGTCATGTAATTCTCGATGAAATCAGGAGTGTAATTACCGCTTTCATCGGAGAGAGAGATGCCCACAAGCATTGATGTCTGTCGCTTTTGTGTGATGACACCTACTTTGGTAACTTCGGCGGGCAATAGGTTGGTGGCTTGTGCCACACGGTTCTGAACATCGATTGCAGCCATGTCGGGGTCATAACCTTGCTTGAAATATACAGTAATCTCGGCACTACCGTTATTCGTAGCGGTTGATGTCATGTAAGTCATGTTCAAAGCACCGTTGATGGATTCCTCAAGAGGTGCGATTACGGAATTTAACACGGTTTGGGCGTTAGCTCCCGTGTATGTTGTGGAAACGCGTATTGTAGGAGGCGCGATGTCCGGATATTGTTCAACCGGAAGTGAAACAAGTCCCACAACCCCAAGAATCACAAGAAATACTGAGATTACTGTGGAAAGTACGGGACGCTTGATGAAATTATCTAATTTCATAATGTAAATGAATTAAATATGATGATTAAGTTGATTTTTATTATTTAGCTGATTCTGCCTGTTTGGGTGCTATGGTTGTACCTTCTTTCACCTTAGTACCTACACCTTCGGTAACAATAACATCGCCTTTTTTAAGTCCTGAAATTACTACGTAATTATCTCCGTCATTAACCGATTGTACTTTAATAGGAGTAGATACAGCTTTACTTGAGTCGTTAACCAAATATACAAATTTCATGTTTTGAATTTCATAAGTTGCCTTTTGTGGAATTATAATCAAACTGTCGGTTGGTTGAGGAATAAGAATTGTTCCTGTAGAGCCGCTGCGAAGCATACCGTTTGTGTTTTTGAACATGGCACGAACTGTTGCAGCTCCTGTAGCTTGATTCAATACACCCGATACTGTTGATATTTTACCCGGAACAGCATATTTACTACCATTTGAAAGTTTAAAATAAACTTCGGGTAACTCTTTGATGGCATTCTCGATGTTCTTCTCTCCGTTATTGGTAAGTTCTAAAATGTCCTTTTCGTTAAAAGAGAAATAAGCGTAAATATTAGATATATTTGATACAGTGGTTAATGCTTGTCCGCTAGGACCAACCAAGGAACCCTCACGTAACGGAATGTTACCGACAAAACCATCGATAGGTGATGTTACGTTAGCATAAGATAAATTCTTTTTTGCGTTGATAAGAGCTTGGTTTGCTTGATTAAGTCCGGCTTTTGCCGATTCAAGAGAAAGAAGAGCTGTTTGGTATTCATAATCACTGATGATGTTTTTGTCAAATAGCTTCTTTTTGTTTTGTGTGGTTAGTTCTTGTGTAGCAACAACGCTTTTTGCCGATTCCACTGCAGCTTCGGCTGAACGTACGTTTGCTTCAAGTTGGACTTGGTCTAAAATAAACAATATTTGACCCTTTGAAACTTTTTGGCCTTCGTCAACACATACTTTTGTGATAAATCCTGATACTTGAGGACGAATTTCGGTGTCTTTTTCACCTTTGATTGTAGCCGGATACTCTTTGCTTAAGTCTGCCGAACCTAATGTAATTGTCAATGTTTCAACTTGTATAGGAACAACGGCTTGTTGTGCATTGTTTCCTCCACATGCAACCATGAGCATCGCGCCAGTTCCGATACAGAAAATTCTACTTGTTAGGGATAACATTTTCATCTTTTTCATTTGTTTAAATATTGTTGATATATACTATATTTTTTGTTTAACTAGTTATTAAAAATAACACCATAAATATGTTTTAAAACATGTTTATGAAATTTTCTGCAAAAATAAAGCGAGAAAATTATAAAAAATAGGACTTTTTGCACAAATATTATTCAAAATTGCACTATAAATAAAAATCAAATGTTGACTGAAATTTTGGTAAAATGAACCAAGTTTAACCAACACATGAAGGGCTTTTTCTATGTAGGGAGATTTTTTTATTTTTCGATTAATTTTGTTATGTGATCTTTTACTTTGTTCATTAGCCACATAGGTGTTGAGGTAGCTCCACATATACCGATATGTTTTTTTTCTATTAACCATTCGGGATTTATTTCATCTTCGGCAGAAATGAGATAAGATGAAGGATTTGCATTTAAACACTCATTGAACAGAATCTTTCCATTACTGCTTTTCTTTCCGCTTACAAAAATTATTAGTTCATGAGCCGAAGCAAATTCCCTGATTTTATCAATTCTGTTGGCTACTTGTCGGCAAATAGTGTCGTAACTTTCAAATGTGTATCGACCATTATTCTTTTCATCAATTTTCTTTACGATTTTTTGAAAACCTAGTAGGGATTTTGTTGTTTGTGAATAGAGATAAATATCACGATTAAAATCGATGTTGTCGATATCGTTTTCATCTTGTATTACCAATGCTTCGCCATTGGTTTGTCCCACAAGTCCGTTTACTTCGGCATGACCGTTTTTGCCATAAATGACTATTTGAGGGTTATCCTTGGTGTTGTAGGTGGCATGAATGCGACGTTGCAATTGTAACACCACAGGGCAAGTTGCATCAATTATCTCGATGTTATTTTTTTTAGCTATTTCGTAAGTTTCAGGTGGCTCACCGTGGGCACGAAGGAGAACCTTTACATTATGCAATTGTCGTAATTGGTCATGAGTAATTGTTTCAAGTCCTTTGCTTTCAAGGCGTTCCACCTCATTGGAATTGTGGACGATGTCGCCAAGGCAGTAAAGATGACCGCTCTTGTCGAGTTCTTCTTCTGCCTTACGTATTGCTGTTACCACCCCGAAACAGAACCCTGAGCCTTGATCGATTTCTACTACTGCCATTCTTATTTAAGTTAATTAGTTATATCTGCTTATGCAAATATAGCCTATAAAACAATTCTTTTCAAAATTTAGATAGTGTTTTAACACTTTGCTTTATTGAACTTTTTAAAGCTCGACACTACGGTTAATATGCAATATTATGCCTACGGCATGGTATGTACCTCAAAACTCACACAACGCTTGTTGTCGCTGATTTTATTTGGTGGCGATGGAGTTGTAGAGATTGAGTAACCATTGGTTTTGTTCATCGGGCGTCATGTGTGAATTGTCGAGTACAATGGCGTCGTCGGCTTTACGCAAGGGGCTTTCTTCGCGAGTCTGGTCTAAATGGTCGCGATATTTCACATTTTCAAGCACTTCTTCATAGGTGGTAGTTGTGTCGCCTTTGGCTTTCAATTCATCATAGCGGCGTTGAGCGCGTGTTTCGGGTGAAGCGTCAACATAAACTTTCATTTCGGCATTTGGGAAAACGACGGTACCGATGTCACGTCCATCCATTACAATTCCTTTGTTTTCTCCCATTTTTTGTTGTTGCTTTACAAGGGCATGGCGTACAAATGGTATTGCCGCTACGATACTTACTTTACTTGATACGTGCATCTCTCTGATTTCTTTTTCGACATTCACGCCATTGAGCATGGTTTGAGATACCCCGGTTTCTTGATTTACAGTGAAAGATATGTTTATATTATCAATATCTTTTTCAAGCCGGGTGGTATTGACTATGTTATCATCAATCAAATTATTATTAAGGCAATATAGTGTTACGGCACGATACATTGCACCTGTATCAATGTAGGCATATCCTATGTTTTTGGCAAGAACTTTTGCCATAGTGCTTTTCCCGGATGACGAAAATCCGTCGATTGCTATTGTTATAAGTTTCTTGTTCATTCCTAAAAAAATCTATCTACAAAGATACAATAAAGAAATGATATTATAGACTTTTGTTATGAGACTTTTTCCTGAAATGAATCCATTCGCAAATGTCTTGAATTTGAGTAATGATGGTAGTAATTCCTATACTTAATAAAAAAGATATTATATAAAGATTTATAGCGCGAGTGCCTGTCGTGGTAAAGAAAATCGGGAATATTTGATTTCCTAATGGATAAGACAACATGTTATCATAGAGTGTCATTACGCCAATAATAAAAGCTACACCAAGGACTAATCCTGAGATGAATGCTACGATAACAAACCTTTTGACGCGTTTAATCTTAGATTCTTGAAATTCTTTAACTTTATCAATCGTTTCAAGTTTGTCTATGATAGTAGAGATAAACATATCTTTATCACTCAATTCCGGAGTGAAATTAGAGAAAAGTTCGGTTAAATATGTGTCTTCTTTTTTCATCGTGCTATTTTGATTTTTAAATGTTTACGACCGCGTGAAAGATGAGCCTTTACGGCATCTTCCGAACAATCTGTTATTTTACTTATCTCTTTTATAGTGTAGCCTTTTAAGTAATATAGTAATATTGAGGAACGTTCTTTGGGAGAAAGAGAATCAAGAGCAAGATACAGTTCTTGGTAATCAAAACTATTGTCTGCGGCATAGCTGCTTAAGTTTTTCTCAGCATTTTCAAGTGAAACGATTTTTTTAGTTGTTTTTATGTGGTCTAGGAACGTGTTGTAAGCAATTTTATGAAGCCATGCACAGAATTTTTCCTGATCTTGAATTTTTTCGGAAGATAAATAAGCCTTAATGAAAGACTCTTGAGCAATATCATCGGCTTCGTCATGATTTCCACAACACAGAGCAAGCAGGAAGCGTCTTAATGATTCCTGCTCTTGCGTGACAAGTTGTATAAATAGTTCTCTTGTCATTATAGCGTGTTAATGATTATTTTGTATTTCTTCAGAGAAGATTTTCTTTCCGATAAAGAATGAAACTACATAAGCCAAACCTATTGCAATCAGGATAAGTCCGATGAAAAGAGTCCACCAAAAGCTTTCCGAGTTATAGCCTCCGCCAAAACTTAAAAATAAACATATTAGGCAGCATGCAATACCGGGGAAACCACAAAGACAAGATAAAAGTAATTTTTGAGAAAGTTTTTCTTTGACTGATTTTTGTGGCGGTAGAGCTTTTCTCATAAAATCCTCAATGTCAATTTCCGGATTTTTCTCGATTGCAGAAAGTATTATTTCTGTACGTTTGTTTATTTTATGAGTATTGTTTCGTGTTACCAACCATACAATTGATATAGGTAGTACTACAACTATGCTCAATACTATAATCATCTCCATAAGATCTGATAAAATGAAATATTCTTCCATAATGTTTCTTTTTTTAAAATTGTTAGTTAATCAATGATTTTTGAATCGATTCATATATATAACGAATCAGCTCCCGAAAAAGTGACATTGATGAAATAAAAAAACTCACACATTGTAAACAAAAAAGAGAATAGAGACTGCATGATTTAAAATTTGTGAGTATTTTTTACAAATATTACATATAAGTTGTACATGCGACGATATTTAATTAGTAGTTGTGTTTCTGTTAATTTGCTAAATATCTGTAGCATGTACAACTTGTTTAAACAACAATCTTTTAAGAGTCTAACTCATTTATATAACGAAATTACTTCTTGGAAAGTGACATTGGTAAAATAAAAGAACTCACGCATTATAAATAAAGAAAATAAAGACTATCGGTTTTGGAATTTGTGATATGAATGGTGAGATAATTGGCGGAAATTAAGTATTTTGGTGTTGATTCCGCCAATTATATACCATATTTTTGGCGGAAATCGATATTTTTTATATCTTTACCGCTGAAAATATGATGTAATATGAATATTATAGGAAGACATTTTGAGCAAACGGAACTTAGAAGAATATATGAATCAAATACATCTGAGTTTGTGATGATTTATGGTCGTAGACGCGTAGGTAAAACATATCTTATAAGAGAATTCTTTAAGAATAAGTTTGATTTTTGCTTTACGGGTATGGCAAAAGGTACAAGAAAAGAACAATTGCTGAATTTTAGAGCAGCGTTATCCAATTATGATGAAAAAGTTTCTCAAAAGACTCCTGATAATTGGGTTGAAGCTTTTAGCCTGTTAATTGAATTGCTGGAAAAATCTTCAAGTAAAAGAAAAGTAGTATTTTTAGATGAATTGCCTTGGATTGATACGCCAAAATCTGACTTTTTACGTGCTTTGGAGCATTTCTGGAATACGTGGGCATCTGTGAGAAATGATATAGTACTTATAGTATGTGGCTCTGCGGCTTCATGGTTGGTGAAAAATATAGTTCGTAACCATGGTGGATTGCATAACAGATTGACGTATAAAATAAAATTGAATCCATTCTCTTTGGCTGAATGTAAGAGCTATATGGAATCGCAAGGCATAAAATGGGATTATAGAACAATTGCAGAATGTTATATGATATTGGGAGGAATTCCATACTATCTCAAAATGCTTGATAAAAGGTTGAGTCTTGCTCAAAATATAGATAGGTTATTCTTTGTGGAAGCGCCTTTGTTGGAAGATGAATTTGATAATTTATATGCGTCATTATTTAGGAAATCGGAAGAGTATGTGAAAATAATAGAGGTGTTGGCAAAGAAGAAATCGGGATATACACGTGAAGAAATATTGAAGCAGACAAAAGTTTCAGATGGGGGGAGTTTTACACGTCGATTAGAGGAATTGGAACAATGTTGTTTTATACGAAAATATAAATCGGTTGGTGAGTCAAAATATTTATTTCAATTAATAGATTTCTATAGTTTGTTCTATTTCAATTTTATAAAAAAAGGGAAAGTATATGATTCTGAAAATTGGATTCATTTTGTAGGAACTCCCGGATATAATGCTTGGTTAGGGTTATCTTTTGAAAGATTGTGTTTAACTCATATAAAGCAAGTGAAAGTTGCGTTGGGAATATCAGGAGTAAGTACGCAGACATATTCTTATTGCTCAAAGAGTTCTCAAATAGATATGATAATAGAACGAGGAGATAAGGTGATAAATTTATGTGAAATGAAATTTGTTGAGGATGAGTTTGTCATCACAAAATCATATTCTGAGAAATTGAATACAAAGGTTGCTGATTTCAGGCAATCATTGAAACGTCAAAAACCTATTTATCTCACAATGATAACGGTTAAAGGTGTGAAACAAAATGAATATTCAGTGAATTTAGTGCAAAATGAGGTGTTATTAGCCGATTTATTTAAATGTTAGATGAACATTGAATGTAGATAATAATGAATAAAAGAAAACTGCAACCCGATGGAATTGCAGTTTTGTGTTTTTTATTAGTTTTTGTTTTCGGCTTTAGCTGCGGCTTCGGCAAAACCTTTGGCGAAGAACAGCATTTGGAAATCGATTGAGTTACACCAAAAAGCCCAATTGTGTCTGCCCGGACGGCTTATGTAATCATGGGCAATTTTCTTTTCCACCATAGTGTCATGGAGAGTCTTGTTTACCTTGTGGAAGAAATCATCTACGCCACAATCAAAGATTATGCGTTGGTTGGTTGACTCCAGTTTCTCTACTATACCTTGAACGCTAGTCTCTTTCCATAGTTCCTTATTTTCTTCATATACACCAAGTCTTTCTTTGATTTTCCAACTTTTAGGGAATGGAACTATATCAACTCCACCACTCATGCTACCGCATTGCCAAAATACTTCTGGATGTTTCAGGGCAAGGCTCATGGCTCCATGACCTCCCATACTTAGCCCTGTAATTGCACGAAATTCAGGGTCGGCAATTGTACGGTAATGATTGTCGATGAATGAGACCAATTCCTTTGTGATGTAAGTCTCAAATTGCATTTTAGGGTCAATGGGGGAGTCCAGATACCAACTATCTTGACCATCGGGGCATACGATGATAACACTATGTTCGTTTGAAAGATCTTGTAGTTCCGGTTTTTTCTTAATCCAATTGTCATAAGTGCCACTGTAGCCATGTAGCAAGTAAAGAACTGCATATTGTTCTTCTTGCATTTCTGGATCGTTGTAGTCGGCAGGAACGATTACAACATTTTTGATTTCACGTCCCATTTTTTCGCTTTTTACAGCAATGGTATCTACTTGATTTGTAGATTCAACAGCATTTGCATTAAATGTACATACAAATGCGAATAAAAGCATTAATGCTAATAGAATGTTGTTCTTTTTCATAATTGTTTTATGATAATGTTTGTTATTATCTTTTTGTCCTAAAAAATGTTGTCATCAGTTCGGCACATTCTTCAGCTAAAATACCTCCGGTGATTTCTGTTTTTTTGTGGAATGGATTTTCGCAAAAAGTATGGTATCCTCGTTTTTCATCACAAGCTCCATATACGATACGTTTTATTTGGCTCCATCCCAAAGCTCCGGCACACATGAGACATGGCTCAACGGTAACATACAGAGTACATTCCGTGAGGTATTTTCCACCTAAATGATCGGCAGCCGAAGTAATTGCCTGCATTTCGGCGTGTGCAGTTACATCGGTCAATGTCTCGGTGAGGTTATGTCCTCGTGCAATCACCTGATTGCCTGCCACAATTACGGCTCCGATGGGAACCTCGTCTCGTTCCATAGCTTTATGTGCTTCATCTATGGCTATGCGCATAAAGCGTATATCTTGTTTTTCTTTATCGGCTAAGTCCATTTTTTTAATGTTATTCTCTGTAATAAACTCGTTTTACTCGGCTTGATATAGAAGTCAAAATTTCATAAGGGATTGTTCCTCTTGTTTCAGCCAGAGTCTCAACCGGAATGTGCCGTCCGAAAATCTCAACAGAATCTCCTACTTTACTGTCGGTATCGGTAACGTCAACCATACACACATCCATGCAAATGTTTCCTATAGTCGGGCATAACGTTCCATTAATCCATAATTTTGCATTTCCATTACCAAAACAACGAGAGAATCCATCGGCATATCCTATTGGTATGGTGGCTATTCTCGAATTACGTTGAAGAATGCATTTTCTTCCGTATCCTATTGAGGTTCCTCCCGGTAAATCCTTAATTGATATAATTACCGAATGTAAAGAAGAAATAGGTTGTAAATCGGCTTCGGCGTCATTATCAACAGTAGAAATGCCATAAATCCCAATGCCGACACGCACCATGTCATACTGATATTCGGGAAATCTTACTATACCGGTGGTATTGAGTATGTGTTTTAAGATATGGTGCTTGAAGCCGGCTTGAAGAACGGTACAACATTCGTCAAAATAGTTGAATTGCATCAATGTGTAGTCATCTTGCAACGGTTCATCGGCAACACTGAGATGTGAAAAAACACTGGCAGGATAAATTGCGTCTTGACTTTGAAGAACGTTAATGAGTTCGGGTAGTTGTTCTTTTAAGAAGCCTAAACGGTTCATTCCGGTTTCAATTTTTATATGTACCGGATAATTGGTAACACCGTATTTCTCGGCTTCTTTGATGATTTCTCGGCATTCATCCAGACTGAAAACTTCCGGTTCAAGATTGTAGGTAAACATAGCCTTGTAATTGGTAACTTTCGGGTTAAGTACCATAATTGGCATGGTTATGCCTGCTTTTCGCAGGTCGGCTCCTTCGTCGTGAGCAGCTACTGCAAGATAGGAGGCTCCGCGGTCTTGTAGTGTTTTTGCAATTTCATCGGAACCGGCACCATACCCAGATGCTTTTACCATACAAACGATTTTAGTATTGGGGTATAAACGTGAACGGAAGAAATTATAATTATGAGCAACTGCGTCAAGGTTAACTTGAAGTACAGTTTGATGTTGCTTTGCTTCAAGCATATCGATTATTTGCTTGAAGTTGTATTCGGGAGCACCTTTTACCAATATAATTTCATTCTCGAAATCGCTTTGCGTCATTTCCTCAAGAAACTCCTTTGTGGAAAGAAAAAATTGTGAGTTTATATCAAAAAAACGTTGGTTTTCCACCATTTCTTCTCCTATTCCGATAAAACGAGTAATGTTTTTGTTGCCGGAAAGTTGAGAAATCTGTTTATATAGTTCCGATTTGGAGAATGCTTCGTGTTGAACATCCGATAAAATAACTGTCATCGTGCAATCGGGTGTGGCACGTCGAGCCATGAAATCAAGAGCTGGAGCCAGTGAATTATAATCACTTGTATAAGAATCGGCTATAATCATGCAATTATTGGTTCCCTCTATCACGTTAAGACGAGTATCGATAGGGGTAAGTTTCGCCATGCGTTCTGCAATAACGTCGCGATCGATTTCAAGGCAGAGCATAACAGCCAAGCAATTTAGAACATTCTCAATATCTCTGTCTTTTGTGAAAGGCACTGTTATACGTGATGTATTATGAGAATATTTATATATTATATCGGTAGAATTATCGTTTTTACCAATTTGTAAAATATAAATGTCGGCATCGGGATTGAATCGGGACCAACCTATACCATGTGCAATACTTAAGATCGGTTTTATGCTGTTATTGATTAGCTCGTCATCTGCACAATATATTATATAGTCACAAGCAGTGAGTAATTTTGCTTTTTCTTCGGCTTTCTGATATATGGAAATGAAACCGTCGTTATGTTCGTCGCCAAGATTGGTCCATACACCTATAGTCGGACGAATCATGGTTTGAAGGGTATTCATTTCGTTAGGTTGAGAAATACCTGCTTCAATTATGCCAAGTGTGGTGTTATCGTCCATTTCCCATAGCGATAAAGGTACTCCTATTTGGGAATTAAAACTGCGAGGACTGCGAACAATGTTATAGTCTTCTTTCAATAATTGATTAAGTCTTTCTTTAAGGGTGGTTTTCCCTTTACTTCCGGTGATACCGATAATCGGAATATTGAAACGGCGACGATGATAGGTGGCTATCGCCTGTAGTGCTGAGCAAGTGTTATCGACTATGAGAAAATTGGCATTTTCAAACTCGTTGGGAATACCTTTTGTAGTTTCAATTACAAAATTGCGAACACCTTTTTCATAAAGTTCGGCAATATAATGATGTCCGTCATTGTTTTTTGTTCGAATTGCAAAAAACAATGTTTCATTAGGGTAGGTCAGAGATCTTGAGTCGGTAAGCAATGTGCTGATTATTGCTTGTGGAGCATTAAGATTTTCTACTCCTATATGTAGTATCGTAGCTATCTCTTTAATCGAATATTTCATAGCATGATATATTTTTTAATTGAGGTAAATCTCTAAGATAAGGATATTCATGAACTAGATTGGATAAAATTTCTTGTGTATCTTGTTGAAAACGAATCAAAGCTGTCTGATTGTCGGTCATAGGACGGTGTGCAAGTCGTTTTGCAATGCGTTCACATCGTGAAATAATTTGAGATGTATTGTCATTGAAAAAAGTTGCTTTGAATGTATTCCAAATATAATCGACGGCAACATCGCTTGGATGAACCATATCGGCTGCATAAAAACGATAATCCCGTAAATCATCCATCATGATTTCATAAGCAGGGAAATAACAGCAATGTTCATGATAAGTTGCCACGATGTCACTTACAGCAACTCGAAGTATGCTCTTGCTTAATTGATTCTGTTCTAGTCCGTCGGAAATATGTCGTATTGGGCTTACTGTAAAAATCACTTTTATATGAGGGTTGTAATTAAAAAGTGTTGATAATAAAGTTTCAAGACAATGCTTAACTTCATCTAACGTCAACATTCGTCGAGTAAAGTTTACCGATGGTAATTTATGACAATTACTTACAATGGTATTTGTTTTTTTATATTCGTAAACTATGGATGTTCCCAGAGTAACGATAATCCAATCACATTTTTTTAAATTCTCATGTGCCGATTTTAAACGATTGTTCATATTTTCCAGAGCTACAGTTTGTGTCGCACTTGAGAAATGAGAATGAAAACCGAAATGATTCCACATTCCGCTAGCTTGAAATAAATCTTTGGAAGTTATCTCTCTACCGGAAACGATTTCTTTTATTTCATTGGCAATACTGGCAGGGTTATATACTGTTCCAAAAGGGTTGATATCAACATTCATTAAAGCATTTTGCATTTTGGAACCAATATTGTCGGAAAAACAGGAACCTATAAGCATTAAGCGTTGGGAATGTTGTATATAATTCCCTACGTTGTTGGTTTTTATAGCAGTTCTGAATTCCATAATTCCTCTTTTGATGTTTTGTAACACAAAGATACGATGTTACGTTGAAAAAACAGAGCAAAAAGTCTTATTTTTACATTGAAAATTTGGATATTTGCGTGAAATATAATTAAATTTACAAATCATAAACTCCAAAAAATATAAACCTAAAATAAGACTAACTAATGAAAAAGTTATTATTCAGTGTGTTTTCGGTTGTAGCTGTTCTCAGCACAATTGGTGTGCAAGCACAAAACACAATCAACATTATTGGAACAACTTGGTCGCTTGATACGATTTATCATGCTAAAGTGGGACCGGGAACAACTCAAACTCATCTTGAATTGGTGAGTCCTTCCAATTCAAAATTACAGGTGTTTTATCTTACGGTAGATAAAACGACTCCGGGAGTCTCTATGCGTGCTGTTTGTGCAAAAGATATGGTGGCGGGTACAGAACGCCCAAGTGCAATGGCAAAACGTAAGAGTGGAAGCGGAGTTCTTTATTTTGCCGGAACAAACGGCGATTTTTATTCTACAAGTGGAACTGCAACTAACGGTTCATCCAAAGTGGGTTCTCCAACTACCGGTTGTATTGTAGATCGTGAGTTTTATAAGACATCAAATGGAAATTATCAATTTTCGGTAGATACTGCCGGAGTGGCTAGAGTAAGTCGATTGTATTATTACACGGGAACTGCTACTCTTGGAGATAAAACAACCTTGTTTAAGGGTGTAAATGTGGCTTCACCCAATAATGGAATCACAATATATACACCAAAATATTGGGGTAGTACAAACCAAATCGATAAGGCGGGTTCTTGTGCAGAAGTGACAGCAAAACTTGTAGGTGATGATAAAATGTATGCAGGTTGTAAATTCCGTCTTGAAGTGACATCTACTGCAACAAGTGATGGAGATACAACTATTCCAAGTGACGGAGTTGTGATACATGGTCGCGGAACTTCAAAAAGTGGCGGTGTAACAACCGGAGCACTTGATTTTGTGAATGGTTTGCAGGTTGGCGATATTGTGGAGTTTGAGAATGTGGTATTGACAGAACAAGGCAGTACTGAACGTATCGTTCCGGCACAAGTCGTATCGGGTAATCCCAAAAATGTTGGAGGTGGTTTAACTTTGGATACAGAGGGAGAACGTGATGACGCTTCGTCTTTACATCCGCGTACCGGTATAGGTGTGAGTCAATCAGGAGACAGTATTATTATGATGGTTGTTGATGGGCGTTCTGCTATTTCTGCCGGTGTTCGTACTTCTCAACTTGCCGATATAATGCGTTATGCAGGTGCATGGGAAGCCGTAAATCTTGATGGTGGCGGTTCTTCTTGCTTATATACATCAGCTCTAGGTGTGCGAAATACAGGTAGTGATGGCAGTGAACGTGCCGTAGGCAATGGTATTTTTGCTACAATCACAGCTCCCGAAGATACCGAAATAGCAGAAATCCAGTTTGTTGATTGGACGAAAGAATTGCCTAAATACGGTTATTATACTCCAAAATTTTATGGATATAACAAATACGGAGTGTTGGTTGATACCGATTTAAAAGGTGTAACATTATCATGTACAGAAAATCTTGGGGAAATACAAAATAATGGAACTGTTTTATATGCTAATGGAGGTGGAACTCATGTTCTTGAAGCTACATATAACGGAGTGAAAACTAACATAGAGGTAACTGTTGATGATAAAACCGAACCTATTTTCCGTCATAAAAATGTGTTGTTAGACTCATTTCATGACTATAAGGTAGATGTATATGGTACAGTGAGGGGGCATGATATCGCACTTGAAAACAGCGAGTTTACTTGGATTTCTGAAGATGAAACAATAGCAACAATTGACGAAAGTGGCGTGGTTAAAGGAATGAAGACAGGAACGACTGTGGTAAAAGGTATTTTGGGTGATTTTACAAAGGAAATCACTGTAACTGTGGAAGTGCCTACAAAACGTTATCAAGGAATCGATGAAAATCTAGATCCATCTACATGGACAATGGAGGGGTCTAATGTGGAAAATTATAGTATGGCTCCACTGGGAGTGGAAGGTATGGTGGTTAATTATAAGACATTGAGTACTCGCAAAGTTGAGGTCGTATTATTGAAAGAACTTACATCTTGGAGCCGTCCTGACTCGTTGTGTATTGATATAAACCCGGGTACAGCCAAGATAAAAAACATTACAGTTAACTTTTTGTTAAACGGAGCAACAGAAGATTGGGAATGTACTGTTGAACCAACATTAAAAGAAAATGAATTAAATCGTGTGGAAATACCGATGGATACTTGTGTGAACTTGGACGATATGGGTGCGTATCCTATTAAAATTACTAAAGTAAGAATTGTACCGAAAGACGCCTCAGGTACAGAGGTAAGTTTGCAAATCCCACGTTTCTCATGGGTGTATAGTTCTATTCCTACCGGTGCAAGTGGTGTGGAATGTATTAATGGAGAAAGTAATGTATTGGTTTTGACACCAAATCCGGTGGAATCCGGTTCAATAGTTAAACTTGGTGTGACAAAGGCGGTGAAATACACTGTTTGCACTTTAAATGGTGGTATTGTAAAGCAAGGTGAAGGCGTAGATATCTCAACAGAGGGATTATCATCGGGTTTATATATTATAACATTGGCGAATGGTAATACAGGTAAGTTATTTATTAAATAAAAATTGAATAGATGAGACGGATAATAATATCAGTTATAATGTCGATAGCAATACTGTCGGCTTATGCTGTGGGGAAAACATGGAATCTGCAAGGTTCCACATACACTGTTGATACATTGTATCACGCAAAAGTAGGTCCGGGAACGACGCAAACTTCGTTGGCGGTTGCTGGTAGTTTGGATTTAAGAATTTTCTATACAACTACCGATTTGAGTAACCCTAATGTGGAAATGCGTGTGGCAAAGGCTGGTAATATGATTCAAAAAATGCGTTCGGTTTCAGGTCTTTCAAAGGACAATAGTGTGGACGGTGCACAATATTTTGTAGGTGTAAATGCCGACTTTTTTGATATGAGTACAGGACAACCACTTGGTTCTAATATACTAAATGGAGAGGTTTATAATATGACCTCCAATAGTAATTGGACTGAAATTTCATTTGATGCGTCAAAAATGCCTAACATTAGTAATATTAGTATATCGGGAAGTATCTCAAAATCAGATGGAAGTACTTATGCGGTTTCCGGTATTAATACAACACGCTATACTGATTATTTGGTTATTTTTACACATCGATATGGTAGTAGCACGGGAACCAATGAATGGGGAAAAGAGGTTGTTGTTACTCCTATTGAAACAGGAGCAACAATTGCTATAGGTAAAACCGTAAAGATGAAGGTAGTGGGTACTCCGGGTACTTCGGCTGATATTCCTACAGGTTCTTATGTTTTGTCCGGACATGGTGCAGCGGCAACATTTGTTTCCGGAATGGCTGATGGTGATATAATAGAGGTGACAATGAATGCAACGACCGCAAATGGCAAAACAGAAGACCCGATATGGGCTGTTGGCGGTTGTCCGGTTATTTTGAAAGATGGTGTTGTTCAAGAAACCGAGGATGCAAATATCATAAGTCATTTACCGGATAAAGAACCTCGTACTGCTGTTGGATATGATGCTACAGGAACAAAGGTGGTAATGCTTGTTGTTGATGGACGTTCTTCTATTTCTGATGGTTGTCGCACAAAGATTTTGGCTGATATTATGCGTGAAGTTGGTTGTAGTAATGCAATGAATTTTGATGGTGGTGGTTCGACTGAATTATATCATCAAAAATTGGGAATCCGAAATGTGCCAAGTGGAGGCGTGGAACGTTCGGTTACAAATGCATTGTTTGCAGTTGCTACAACACCTACTGATAATGATATTGCAGAAATCCAGTTTGTGGATTGGGTTAAAGAAGTTCCTAAATACGGTTATTATACACCTAAATTCTATGGCTATAATAAGTACGGAGTTTTAGTAAATACCGATTTACAAGGAGTCAAACTTTCGTGCCTTTCTGAATTGGGTGAAGTAGTAGAAGACGGAAAGACTTTATTTGGAAATGGTGGTGGAACGCATGCATTGACTGCAACTTACAACGGAGTAACAGCTTCAATAGCTGTTACGGTAGATGATATTACTGAACCTTTATTCCGTCATTCAAAAGTTCTTTTGGATTCTTATAAAAATTACACAATGGATGTATATGGAATAGTGAGAGGTTCTGATGTCTCCATTGATAACAGTGCCTTTGCATGGGAAACAGGTGATGCCAATATAGCTACTGTAGATGAAGCCGGAGTAGTGAAAGGTGTAAATAATGGAACAACTATTATAAAAGGTAGTGTTGGTGATTTCTCAAAAGAAATTGAAGTAACGGTAGAGATTCCTACTGCACGCTATCAAGATATTACAAGTTATGATACTTCAACTTGGACTGTTGAGGTGTCAAACTTGGAAAATCAAAGCATAACGTCATTACCTACGGGCGGTTTTGCTGTGGATTATACCACAACTGCATCACGTAAGATTTATCTGACTTTAGCGAAGGATGCTAAGAGTTGGAGTCGTCCTGATTCTTTGTTGGTTGAGATAAATCCTGGCACATCATCATGGAAAACTCTTACCATAAATGCAACCGATTATAGAACTCCTGACACACCGGTGACTTATGAATTCAGCCCTAATTTGGTTGCTAATGAAATAAATCGAGTTTTGGTACCAATGAGTGCTCTTGTTGATGTTGAAGATATGTCAACATATCCTCTTGTATTTAATAATCTTTATATAGTTTTAGCGGATACGAAAGGTTCAACTCATCACTTTGAATTGAGTAAGATGCAATGGGTGTATAATGCCGTTCCAGCCGATGCCAGTGGCGTAGATAATATAATAGAGTCGAAAGAAGAACTTAAATTGAGTCCGAATCCGGTTAATTCTGGTGATATGGTGAGATTGAATATATCAGAATCGGTGGATTATATTGTATATGGTGTTGACGGTTCTGTTGTAGCTAAAGGAACCGGAACAGAAATATCTACATCAGGAATGTCGGAAGGTGTATATATTGTTACGGTAATCCAAAACGGAGAAAGACAGTCGACGCGTTTACTCGTAAAATAGTGCTGAACATAATAATAGGAAAGCCGAGATTTAGTCAAAAAATCTCGGCTTTAGTTATTTATATGCAAATATTTACTTGTTTTTTTAAGTAAAGTACTATCTTTGTGTAAACTTTAAATTAATAAATATCAGTATGAGAATATTTCGTTATGTAGCGTCGGCTACATGTATGGTAGCTTCATTTTTTGCCTTAAATGCGCAAGAAGTACAGAGTGATACAGTAGTGTTAACTCCTCAACAAGCTATTGATAAATTTATGAGTGCGCCATCTTTGCGTAATGGTTCGGTTGGTGTGTGTGTTATGAGTATTGATAGCATGAAAATGATAGCAGAGTCTAATGCGCTTCAGTCACAGATTACAGCTTCTACCATGAAAACTGTGACATCAGCTACTGCTCTTAACCTACTAGGAAAAGATTATAAATTTCACACACAAGTGATTGCTGATGGTAAAATACATAAAAAAGGACGTATAGAAGGAGACTTGGTGATTAAAGGTGGCGGAGACCCTACTCTTGGCTCTAGACATATGCCTCAATCTCCTAACTTCATCGAGTCGGTTATTTCAGCGTTGAAAGAAAATGGAATTAAGGAAATTAAAGGTAATATTATAGTTGATGAGAGTGCTCATCCTATGCCACATGTACCGGCCAGTTGGATGATTGAAGATTTAGGATATGGTTATGGAACGAGTGTTCATGCTCTGAATTTTGCCGATAATACTTTAAAACTTAATATTGATATCAATCATGAAGGATTCAGTTATTATACCGACCAAAGCCAGAATTATTTTAAGGTAGAAAATCATTGTAATGTAATGGATGAAGGAACAGATAGTGTCTCTATCAATGGAATCGGGATGCGTCTTGATATCGAAAATGACATATTACATTTAAATGGTAATACGAAACCGTGGAAAGGAAAAATGACTGTAGCTAATCCTTCTCCTGACTTGTTGCTTCGTGATAGTTTGGAAATTGCACTTAAAAATGCCGGAATAAAGATAAAGCACAAACAGATTAAGCCAAACAAGAAAGGTGCAGCTAGTGTGTTGCTCGATTATGCTTCTCCCGAATTATCGGCAATAGTAAAATCATTATTGGAACGTAGTGACAACATGTACACAGAGTGTGTTCTACGTGCAATAGCGGCAAACGCTGGAAAAGAACCCAAGGCATCCAATGGGGTGAAAATAGTGAAAGAGTTTTGGAAAGAACGTGGAGTAGATGTTACCGGTTTGTTTATGCTTGATGGTAGCGGACTTTCTCGAACCAATAAGGCTCCGGTTTCATTCTTTACTCATATGCTTGCCGTTGCTTATCCTGAACTTAAAACAAAGGGTGTTAACTTTAACGAGTTATTCCCGATAGCAGGAAAAACGGGAACAGTGAGACGTTTGACTGCAAATACATCGGCAGCCGGTAAATTCGCGTTGAAGTCGGGTAGTATGAGTCATGTACAATGTTATGTTGGTTATTATCCTGCTGAGAATCCTAAATATACTGTGGGTGTACTTGTAAACAGTTTTACTTGTCCAAGATCGGAATTGCAGAAGATGATAGCCGAGATGCTTGTAGGCATTGACGCCGGTTTATCTTTAGAATAACTTAAGTAATAAGATGATTTAAAATATAATTATGAATCCTGTAATCGAAAGATTGTTGTCTCAAGTGTATGAATTGGAAGGCTTGTTGACTGTTATAGATAAGCATGGCGCCGACTCGACTCCCTATTTATATGAAATGGTTCAGAAAAAAGTAGAACGTATCAATGAATATGCGCCGTTCTGTACCCCTGACATATATGAGGGGGAAAATACTGTAGGTGCCGAAATAAAAGAAGAAAGTCTTGCTGAAATTGAAGAAGAGCCGATAACAGAGATTCAAAACGAAGAAATAGAGATTGCTGAAGTTGAGGAAAACGTATTGGAAGACGAATCGACATCTATAACAGAAGAAATAGATCAAGTTGAAGATGACGGTTTTGTTGATTATCAACAGGAAGAAGATGAGGGTGAAATTATTGATGATGATGTCGTTGACCTCCCTGTTGATGAAGAAGATGATGTAGACTATGATATTGAAGAATCGGATGATAATGAAGTTTTAGTAGAAGACGTATGTTTTGATGAATTTACCGGTGACGAAAAAGTTGAGGAAGAACCCATTCGATTGGATGAAGTATTACAACGTAGTTTGTCAAAAGATTTGTCAAAAGCATTCTCGTTAAATGATCGATTCCGCTATCGTCGTGAACTGTTTGGCAACAGTGAAGTTGAAATGAGAAATACAATAAATATGGTTGAAGCCATGCATTCTTTCAGTGAAGCCGAAGATTATTTCTATGGAGACTTGGAATGGGATCGTGAATCTCCTGAAGTTGTAGACTTTATGACCACAATAAGAAATCATTTTTTATAGTTGCTGATGGGCGGTAAATTATATATAGTACCTACACCGGTTGGTAATCTTGATGATATGAGTATTAGGGCTGTGCAAACATTGAAAAATGCAGGCTTGATACTTGCTGAAGATACCAGAACCAGTAGCGTGTTGATGAAGCATTTTGGAATTGAGACAAGAATGCAAAGTCATCATAAATTTAATGAGCATGATACAATAAATATTATAACAGATAGACTTGAAACCGGAGAAATAATAGCATTGGTTTCCGATGCTGGTACTCCGGCTATTTCTGATCCGGGTTTTTTGCTTGTAAGAGAATGTCGTCGTAAAGGAATAGAAGTGGAATGTCTACCGGGTCCCACTGCTTTTGTGCCGGCGTTGGTTAATTCCGGTTTACCTTGCGATAAATTCTGTTTTGAGGGTTTTCTTCCTCAAAAGAAAGGACGTGCAACAAGGTTACAGCAGTTGGCAGAGGAACCGCGTACCATGATTTTCTATGAATCTCCTATGAGATTGTTGAAAACATTGCAACAATTGGCAGAAACATTTGGGAAAGAACGTGAAGCCTCAGTGAGTCGTGAAATTTCCAAAGTACATAATACAACTCACAATGGTACTTTGATTGAACTTGTGGAATATTTCACGATAAACGTTCCTCGTGGTGAAATTGTTATTGTAGTAGGAGGTAAAGAACCTACGCAAGTAGAAAAAGTGGATAAATACGCCCAATTTAAGAATAAGAACAAACTAAATTCTTTTATATTATGAAATATCTTGCTTTTATATGTATGTGTATAGCTGTATTGCTTGTTTCATCTTGTAGTAATTCTTCAGAAAAAACAGAAGAAACGGTTTATGCGACAACAGAACTTGCTGATTCGTTGCAGACTGCTAATGCTGAGAAAGACAGTTTGTTGGGGTTGTTAAATGAGATAAGTAGCGGGATGGCTCAAATAAAAGACATTGAACAACTTATAACTACCGATTTGAGTAAAGAAACTCCTGATCGCAAGGATCAAATAAGAACCGATATGATGATTATTCAGCAGGCAATGTATGAACGTCGTCAAAAGATGGAAGCACTTGAGGCAAAGTTGAGGAAATCAATTAATTATAATGCAGAAATGCAGCGCACAATTAAATCGTTGCGTTTCCAAATAGAAACACAAGAAGCTACTATTCTTGAATTGCAAACGGCTTTGAGAAATGCTCATGTTGAAATAGGAGATTTGAATTTGCGTGTAGATTCTTTAAGGAGAGAGAATAGTGAAATAACACGTGAAAAACTGGCTGCACAGGATGAATCCATACAACTTTCTAATCAGTTGAATACATGTTATTATGTTGTGGGTTCTAAATCGGAATTGAAAAAATATAATATAATTGAAACTGGATTTTTACGTAAGACTAAAATTATGGAAGGAGATTTTGAAAAGTCTTATTTTACTAAAGCTGATAAACGTACTCTTTCTTTTATAAACTTACATTCCCAAAAGGCTAAGGTTTTGAGTAATCATCCGGATGATTCTTATCAAATTGTTGAAAAAAATGGAACAAAGATATTTGAAATAACAAATACTGCCAAATTTTGGGATTTATCCAATTATTTGATTGTTCAGATAGATTAATGTAATATGGAATCGGCTCATAAACCTTTTACACTAGATAGGATTACGCGTCTTGTGATTGTTGTGATATGCGTGATAGGAGGTATTTGGCTTATAGACTATTTAAGCGGAGTGCTGTTGCCTTTTTTGGTGGCGTGTGTTCTTGCTTATATGCTTAATCCTATGGTTAAATATAACAGTAGGTTGTTAAGATTAAAAAGCCGTCTTGTTCCTACTATTGTAACATTATTTGAGATTGTTGCAATTATAACAGTTGTATCTTATGCTCTTGTTCCTCTCATTATTTCGGAAGTAAAAGAATTGATTGAAATGTTGCGGCAATACAATCAAATGAACACAAATGGTAAATATTTATCAGAAACGATACATGAATTTATACGAGAACATATTAATGTGGAAGATTTGTCAAAGTTGCTTACTCGTGAACAATGGGTTAACTTCATAAGTACGACAGCAAATAACACATGGTCATTTGTGGGTTCTACTTTTAGTATATTGTTCACAATTGTGAGTTGGATAATTGTGCTTCTTTATTTGATTTTTCTGCTTATTGATTATGAAAAAATTAAAAATGGATTTCATAAAGCAATTCCTAATAGATATAAGGATACAACGTGGCAAATATTGCAAGATATAGGAGATGTAATGCAACGATATTTCAGAGGACAATCGTTGATAGCTTTCCTTGTGGGAATTTTGTATAGTATAGGATTTGTAATTGTGGGATTACCATTAGGGTTGATATTTGGATTATTTGTTGGAGTATTAAATCTTGTACCATATTTACAAGTTGTTTCATTTCCGGTGGCATTGGTCCTATGTTTGGTCGATTCAATGACAACAGGAGGAAACTTCTGGATAATGTTGTGTGAAGTAGCAGTAGTTTATTGTGTGGTACAGTTAATACAAGATTTATTCCTTACACCTCGCATTATGGGAAAAGAAATGGGATTGAATCCGGTGTTCGTTTTTCTTTCACTATCAATATGGGGAACATTATTAGGCTTTATTGGGCTTATTGTAGCATTACCGCTTACAGCTTTGCTTGCTTCTTATTATAAACGATATGTGCTTCATTTGCAGGATAATAATCTTGTTTGATTAAAGGTGCAAATGAAAAAATAAAAAAAATAGGTGTAAAATTTGCACAATAAAAAAAATAGGCGTACCTTTGCAACGCTTTTAAGGAGATTCGCTAGCTCAGCAGGTAGAGCACAACACTTTTAATGTTGGGGTCCTGGGTTCGAGCCCCAGGCGGATCACGAGAAATGGCTGTTAATCAATTGGTTAACAGCCATTTCTTTTTGTGGCTATTCTGTAAATAGGGGGTTAAAATGCTACTATAGAGTTTGTAAATTACATCCACTAGCGGCAATACAATATCAAAAACAAAAGGATTGGAAGTCACATTATCGAACAAGTTGAAAGAAGTATCGTACTCTTCTTCCAAAATAGTCTGCCCATTTATGGCAACACGCATGGTTTTCTCTGATTTGTTGTAATCACTCATGAAATAATAATTATTTAATTAAACATACTGAGTACCTGATGCACTCAGTTATAATGCTTAAACCTTTCGTGTAAGACCAAGCATAAACATCTTACATCGTTTTCTTCATGAACTGATTACTCAGTGTTTTCTTCAAATTCAGCTGCAAAAGTACAAACTATTTGCGAAAAACAAGAATTTCTAATTGAATAATCACTGCAACATCTCTACATTGTTTCTATTAACGAGGCAAAACGATTAAGGCATAAAAAAACGCCCACCAAATGAATGATGGACGTTGAAAGTTTATTATTGATTAAAATATTTGCGTAATTCTTGTTGGACTTTGTAATATAGCCACCAAAGTATGCCTAACATAACTGCACCCATTGCAACAATTTTTGTCATTGTGGATCCACCGTCAAATAGAGTTTCACCTCGATTCTCTGCTATAGCATAAACCTGCTGACAAAAGAGCAATGCTAAAACCGAGCACGCAATACTATTAATAAGGAACTTCTTTTTGCAATCTTCAAATGAGTTTAGTGTTTTGCGTTTGAAACCAATGAATAGTTGGAAGAACAAGTAGATTATCACACCTCCTGCTACACCTGACACAAAATCAAGAATGTCAAACCTACCCATAGTGCCATAACTATAACTCCATAAGGTATAAGCACTTTCAGAATCATTAAATATGGTGATAAACAGTTCTATTAAGAATGTCATTATTGCATGTAAACCAGCCATCAAAGATATTCCCCAGTGCGTGATATACCATAGTCCTCCATTATTAAAGAATCGTGAGCCTCTGTCTAATGCCTTTTTACGGTAATAAAAAGTATAGCCAATAATTACAAAAGAAGCCACAGGGAATAGAAATGTAACAATCATGGAACCAATTATAATCCATGTCAATTTCTTTTTTGACGGAATAGAGTCTTGTGTATTCTCTGCTATTCTTGATTTATGGTTTTCGTAAGATTGTTCGACCTTCTCATGGCAATAAGGACAAACGTCTAAACCTTCATCAATATCTTCTCCGCAAATAGGACAAGGTATCTGTTTCTTTGGCTCTTCTACCACTTCTTCAGGCAACCACTCACCGCAGTGTTTACACTTCTTCGCTATTGCAAGTATTTCTTCGCCACAATAGGGGCAACGTTTCTTTTCTTCTTTCATATTGTGTTTAGTTAGACCTATTTGATATAATTCATTGCTTTTTCTGCATCTTTCGTATTCCCACTGTATGAAAATATATACCCATTAGACGCTTCATCAATAATTGCGATATCCATTTTCTCATAATCAAAAAGATATAAACATTTATTTACCGCTTCTGGTGCTTGAATACAGACTGTTCCATTCTTTATTTCACAAGGTATTATTGCGGGAGAACCGTTCTGATTGAATGATACATAATAACTCTCTGGAATATATTCATCTTTAATCTTCATTATTATTTCACCCTTATTGGTTAGATAAACGATAAGGGTTTCTCCGATTTTCGTGCTTATATTCATGCCTCCAATATTAGTTGAAACACAAATTCTTCCTTCAAATACAGATTGTTCCCAGTTGGATGGACATTCTGCTTTCTGTACGATAGAGTTCATTGGGACACTTTCATTGTTGTCAGCAGTGTTGTTTAATAATTGATACACAATGAAAGTACCTATTAGACATAGACAAATTACAATCGTAACGATAACATATCTCTTGCGTTTAGGAGGACGATTTGAAACTTGGTTTTCGGAATGATAGATAGGCTTTTCCTGGGGTGTTGCCACTTTTTCTTCTAACCAACTACCACAATGCTTGCATTTCTTGGCTACCGCCATAATCTCTTCGCCGCAATAAGGGCATTTTTTCTTTACTTCTTCCATATATTTTAATGGTGAGTTTATATGACTTTACCTTAATTTATATTATTCCTCGATGTACTTATTAGTTTCTCCGAATTTTGCAAAGTAAGCGGTAGTACTACCTTTAGGGATGTAAATAGTGCAGTTATTTAGTTTATATTCCATCTCTGGAGGAGTCGGAGATTCAAAATGGAATTCTTTACATTTTTCTCCATGCCATTCTCTTATAACTTTCACATCTGAAGGAACGTACAACTTACCTCTGCCAAAAACACTTACAGTTTCAACTCCTTGTGGCAATCTCAACTCTTTCATGTTTTCATTGTGAAAAGAAAACTTAACCCTTCCTCTACTATTGTTAAAATGACATTTACTAAAATCCAGTATGTTTATATTTGTGCCATAAAAACTCGATCCACAATTAGTTAATGTTTCTGGGAAGTTCAGTTTTTCCAAATTGATACATCCACAAAATACATTATCACTTATGCTTTTAAGAAAAGGAGGCAAGGTAACGTTCTTCAGTTCAATACATCCATGGCAAACGTTAGAATATATCTTTGAGCATCTAACTGGGAATATAATTGTTTCTAACCATTTTAATCCGGAAAATGAACCACTTGGAATAATACAAGCATCATTAGATGATTGTACGTTCGCCGCTTCTTGTAGTAAAGTTGAAAGAACTTGTGCCGACAGATAATCTGTTGCGCTTATTTCTTGTGACTGCACGTCAGCCATTCCACCGATTAAAGCCGCTAAGCTTGCTAATTGCTCTTTTGATTTTGCTTCGTTATTTAACTCTTCAGGTGACCGGCAGATAAAGGCATTTGACAGGTCAAGATAAATTAGCCGCTTACACTTGTTGATAACCTTTATATCTGTTTCATAAAGCATACCTGTAATAGTCAAAGATTCTATTTCTTCTAATTTCTCAACAGGCAGATATGACAGGATTGTTCCTGGATTTTCCACCTTAATATTATAAGTCTTATCTATGTCTATTGTTAATCCTCCTCCATTTACCTCTTTCACATATATACCTTCCCAAGATTTTGCCGACTTGTATTTCTTTTTTGCTTTGTCAGGAACAATGAAAACAACATCTTGTCTTCCGTCCTTAACTTCAAAGCGTTCTAACACTGGTGGCGTATTACCTAAAAATGTGATTTCATTAATATAATTGTAACCCCACACCAAACGTTTCAACGAGGCAGGAAAAGTTATAGATTTGATTTTAGAATCTATGCTAGACATTGAGAATTCTTCTATTGAGTTCAGTCTTATTTCTGTGGTAGAATCATTCAAATCAAGAGACATTGCATATTTTACAGCAGGCAAGGATAAAATAGGCTTGGAATATTCCTCAAAATTTCCACGTCCAATATGAGTGATTCTTGAAAGCCATTTTTCATCTATGCCATCATGCCAATAACCATTAAACAAGATTTCATCAGTATTAACATTGTGGTAAATAGTTGAACCTGTTAGTTCCTGAATACTATCTGTTCCATGTAGAATATATGGATGGAATTCGTAGTAACTATTATCCCTGTATTTCCACGTTTTCATGCAGTCTTTGTAATCTACTGTTGTTGGCTTTATAAGCCCTTCCTCTATAAAATTATGACTTGACAAAATATCTCCATTACTGATAATTATATTGGGATAAGTCTCAACATATTTTAATTGTTGTTTGGTTTTTATCACAACCAAGGGAACAGATTCTTTGCCCACTATACCAGTTTTAAAGGTGTATAAATTTTTAAGGCTGCCAAATTCAGGCAGTTTACAAATGACACAGTATTTACCATCCCATTCTCTATATAAAGTTCCCTTATATACACAGTCGGAAAAATCCAATAATTCTATACTTGCCATTTGAGATAGAGCTAATAGATCTTTATCATTAACCACCCCAGTAATACAAACTTTTCTTACATCTGCTTTATGTTTCTTCAAAATAGATGTGATTTTCCCAGCCTTCTCTACATGAATGAATAGAGAATCTCCAACAGCAGTCTGCCCAAAAGAAAAATTAAACGTCAGTCCCATGACCAATAGCAATAATGATAAACGCTTTGACATAATCTGTCCTTTCTTTTTTTACGACCAGCCAAAGCCCAAAGCTGGAGATGTTTTTGTTTTCGGTTAACTATGGTATATAGAAAAAGCGTGGGCTTAATCACGTTAGCCTGTCCCACTGTCAAGGTCTCGCATTACCTCCCTGTCTGGACAAGCAATGGCTCAGTAGCAAAAGTATGTGTCTAAGCATATATCTTTGTAAGTCTGAACA
>CAZTFX010000015.1:0-21929 GCA_964613095.1 uncultured Muribaculaceae bacterium
TTTTGTATCAACGGTTTGGATTTTATCTAATTTTTTGATTGCGGAATTAAGGAGAAATTAAAAATTATGCTTTTCATGGTTGTTATTGTTTAGTTTCTGTAACAATCCCAGATACCGTCAAAACTATAGGTCAGTATGCTTTCTATAACTGTAAAAATATAACGACTATTACAATACCCAATTCTGTTACTAATATTGGTGAATATGCTTTTAGTGGTTGTGCTGCTTTGACTTCATTAACTATACCAAATTCTGTTGAGCAAATAGGGAAATATACTTTTCAAAGTTGTCTTAGTCTAAAAGACATTACATTAGGAGAATCACTTTTATCTATTGGTGCTTATACGTTCAAAAACTGTAGTGAAATCACTAAAATTGAGTCAATGAATCCAACAGCTCCAACAATAACAGAAACAGTGTTCCCTACAACAGTTTATGAAACAGCTCAGTTAGTTGTACCTCTTGGTGCTGAAGAATCTTATCAATCGGCTACAGGGTGGAGTAAATTCACCAATACAAGTGCCGGTTATAAAGTCACTGTTGATTATTCAAGTATGGGAGGTTCAGTTGCTGTAAATGACTCCATTGCGTCATCTATGGCTATTGATTTTGATACCAAAGTTGATTTTGTCATTACTCCGAATGAAGGCTTTGAAATAGAAAAAGTGACTTTGAATGAAGAAGATATAACAGAAAGTGTTGTTGACGGAAAATATAGTCTGGAAAAATTAACTGAAGATGTAACATTTGCGGTTACATTCAGAAAGCTATATACAATAACAACTGTTTTCAATAGTGAAGAAGGTATTGTCAAGATAAACGACATGGAAGAGGATTCTGTCCTTGTAAGTTTTGATAGTAAAGTAGATTTCATAATTACACCTAATGAGGGTTATGAGATTGACAAAGTTCTATTGAATGAAATTGATATTACAGCCGATGTGGTAGAAGGTAAATATAGCATTGAGAAAGCAAGTGAAGATGTAACCCTTAATGTCTCTTTCAGAAAATTATTGGTTATCGGTGCAACTTTCAATAATGAGGAAGGATGTGTTACAATCAATGGAGAAGAAGTGAATCCTATACTTGTAAGTACAGGCAGTAAATTGGATTTTGTTATTACACCAAATATCGGTTATGAAATCGACAAAGTAACATTAAACGATGAGGATATAACGGCAGAAATAGCAGATGGTAAATATACAATTGATAATGCAACAGGAAATGTAAAAATCTCGGTAACATTCAAAGTGAAAACATTTGCATTGACATTGAAATGCAGTGAAGCCGGAGCCTTTGAGAAAATAATGAAATACGGAGAAACAGAAACACTAAAAATCGTTCCAAGTGAAAATTGGTCAATAAATACGGTGGTATTCAATGGAACAGATGTAACAGCAGATGTGATTGATGGAGCATTTACAACACCTGCCATTACAGAAAACTCAGAGTTATATGTGGTATTCATGGACATTGCAACATCTGTTTACTCTGTTTATAATACAAGTGATGTAAAGGTTTATGCTTCACAACAAACAATCAGCATAAAAGGATTGGAAGATAACACACCAGTTGCTGTTTACAGTACATCGGGACAAATGGAATATAGCAAAATTGCCACTGATTACGAAATGGACATCAACATGAACAAAAACGGTGTTTATTTGGTAAAAGTAGGTGAAAGAACTTTTAAAGTAATGTTATAATAAATTGTGGTATTAATTGATGGGTGGCATGCTTTATGAGTGTGCCACTTTCATCTCTATTTCTATACGAAAAAAGGCTGTACCCGAGTGGATACAGCCTTTTTGATTGGGATTAAGAAGAAAAATTTTCTTTTTTAACGTTCTAGTCTTCTTTTTGAGATTTAGAACGTGATTCTTTTTTTGAATTTGAGCTATTGGTGTCTTTTTCTTCTTTGAGATCAATCTCTTTACCTGTGTGATCAATTACTCGGTATTCGAGATGAGCCAATGACTGGTCGGGCAATATTTTGAATTTAAATCCGTATTCGAATCTCCAACGTAGGTACTCCGATAGGAAACCTTTTTTGAGAAATGCATCTACAAAAGGATGAACGTACATCACAAATTTTGTTACCTTTAGAGAATTTATCAAATAATCGATTTTGTCTTTTAGCACATCGGTGAATAATAATGCAGGTTGAATTTCTCCTTTGCCTCCACAAGAAGGACATGATTCTGTCGTAACGATGTCCAGAACAGGACGTACTCGTTGACGCGTGATTTGCATAAGACCGAATTTACTCAAAGGCAAAATATTATGGCGTGCCCGGTCACTTTGCATAATCTCTTTCATGTGTTCGTAAAGTGCTTGGCGATGTTCTGCCTGTGCCATGTCAATAAAATCGATTACGATAATTCCACCCATGTCGCGTAAGCGAAGTTGGCGAGCTATCTCATCGGCTGCGCGTAGATTCACATCGAGCGCATTACTTTCTTGGTTTGACGAACTTTTGGAACGGTTTCCGGAATTAACGTCGATGACGTGTAGTGCTTCGGTGCTTTCTATGATAATGTATGCACCCGATTTGAATGAAACCGTCTTGCCGAAAGATGTCTTAATCTGCTTTGTGATGCAGAAGTGATCGAAAATAGGTGTTTCCTTACTATATAATTTTACCACATCTTTCTTGTCGGGAGCAATAGCACTCACGTAGTTGTGGATTTGTTGGAAAACCTCTTCATCGTTCACGTAGATGTTCTCAAATGATGGGCTGAAGATATCACGAATCACATTCACGGCACGACTTTCCTCCTCGTATAACAGAGAAGGCGCTTCTAATCTTTGTGCCTTAGCGATACTGTCTTCCCAGTACTTAACAAGTGTCTTAAGCTCTTTATTAAGCTCGGCGACACGCTTTCCTTCGGCTGAAGTGCGGATAATAACGCCAAAGTTGGCAGGTCGTATACTCTCTATTAATTGGCGCAGCCTCATACGTTCTTCCGATGAACGTATTTTTTGTGAAACCGAAATTTTATCACTGAAAGGAATCAACACGAGTAATCGTCCTGTGAATGAAATTTCGGTAGTGAGGCGTGGACCTTTTGAGGAAATAGGTTCCTTTGCAATTTGAACGATAAGCTCTTGACCACAAGTTAGTACATCGGTTATGGAACCATGCTTATCGATATCTTGTTGCATTTTCAACTTACTGATGTTGGGAACGCTACGTTTATCCTCCAGAGATTTTTTTATGCATTGTGAATATGTCTTGAATTGAGAACCTAAGTCCAGATAGTGTAGAAAGGCATCCTTTTCATATCCCACATTCACAAAAGCAGCATTGAGACCCGGCATTAACTTTTTTACTTTAGCCAAGTAAAGATTCCCAACGGCATAGATTGCGTCACGAGGTTCTTTTTGTAGAGAAACCAAACGTGTGTCCTCTAGGAGGGCAGTGAAAATGTCGTTAGGTTGAACGTTAACTACGAGTTCGCTTCTCATTTTAGAAGGTTATTAAAAATGTTTACCCATAAAAGGTATGTTCTTAAATAGTTATACTCTTATAACTATCAAATGCACAAAGAACAAACGTAATGAAGATACCTATGTTTATTGCACTCATTATGTTTGTTCTTGATATGACTTAATTTAGAAAGGTTTAAAACAATTATTTCTTCTTGTGTCTGTTCTTTCTAAGTCTCTTTTTGCGCTTGTGCGTAGCCATCTTGTGTCTCTTATGCTTCTTTCCGTTTGGCATAATCTACTTAGTTTAAAAAGATTAATAAATATGTTGTTTTTTATTTGTCAGCTTTTACTTGTTCCATGAACACCTTAGCAGGCTTAAATGCCGGAATTTTGTGTTCAGGAATGATGATTGTAGTACCCTTAGAAATGTTACGAGCTGTTTTTTGAGAACGAGTCTTTACGATGAAGCTACCAAAACCTCTCAAAAATACATCTTCTTCATTTGCTAGAGAGTCCTTAACAATTTCCATGAATTTTTCTACTGTTTCAAGCACTGATGCTTTGTCGATACCAGTAGATTTAGAAATCTCGTTTACGATATCTGCTTTAGTCATTTTCTTTAATCTTTAAATATTGTTATATTTTATTGTCAAAATAATAAAGTGTTTTCTTTTATAGAAACCCACTTTGATATATTTCAAAAAAACTATATACTCACGCTTTTTTGAAATGTTTTGCAAATATCGTAATATTTTTTGAAATATAAACGGCTTATTGCAAAAAAAATAGGCTAAAAACATGTTTTTTCATGATTTTAGTTGAATTTTATTTTGCTGGTACTCTATTGTTATGTGCAATTGATTGTGAAATGAAATAATCAATTGAAAATTTACCAGGTCCTATGACATAGAGAATAATAAAAACAGCAAGATAAATAAATGCCAACTCTCCTCCCAAAGTAATGCTACCATTGTGAATTACAAAAAATGCTATTCCAAGTGTAATCATCATGGGAATCATCACCAAGCGATAAAGTATTCCGAAAATAAAAAACACAGAGCAGAATATTTCGGTAAAAATTGCGAGAATAAGAGAGAATTGACTGCCAAATCCTATCGGATCGGGGAAAACGGAGTGCAATGTGTCAAATTGTACCCATTTTAGTGCGCCATGAGACATTAGTAATAATCCAAATAAAATCCGGAAAGATAAAATTAGTAAAGAAGCACGATTCCCTGTTGGGTTTGAAGGAACTAGAAAGCGATAAATAAATTTCATAGTCGTAATATTTTAATGTTAATATTTAGCTTTTATAACAATAAAAACGATTATTTTTGTCAAAAAGTTTTGATAATGGTGACTTTAAAAAATATAAGGACTGTATTTGTAGATTTGGATGATACAATATGGTGGTTTACTGAAAATAGTAAAATAGCATTACGACATGTTTATGATAAATTCGGATTATCAATGTTTTGTTCGGAATATGAAAAATTTCGTGATATATATGCTGCAAAAAACAGTGAATTATGGGAGCTGTATCATTATGGAAAAATAGATAAAGACTTTCTCGTTACCGAAAGGTATAGATATACATTGGAACAAATAGGAGTAAAAGATAATCTTGTTCGATTGGCAAAGGAAATAGATGATGAATATTTGTTTTTTTTATCATCAATGGGTACTCTTGTACCCGGAGCTAAGGACTTGCTGGAATATATGGTGAAAAAATATGATGTGAATATATTGAGCAATGGATTTCAGGAAGTTCAGTTACGTAAGTTAAGAAGCAGTGGAATAGAAAGGTTTATTCATCATTTGGTTCTTAGCGATGATTGTGGTATCACAAAGCCATTGAGAGGTATATTTGATTATGCGCTGGAACGTACAGGTGCCACTGCTGAAACAACGGTGATGATAGGGGATAATTATGATGCCGATGTACAAGGTGCTAAAAATGCGGGGTGGAAAACTATTCTTTTCAATATAAAGAACTTTAATAGTGAGGAAGTTCCCGATGCCGATGTCGTTGTAGATACGCTTGAAGAAATAAAAGGTATATTATGAAAACCGAATTTGAGAAAATGCGTTGTGGCGAACTCGCCAATACAAGTGATTCGGCAATAGCCGAAAGTATAAATCGAGCTCATGAGATAACGGCAAAGATGAATCGTTGTAGTGGTAACGAGTCGGAGTATCGTGGACTATTGCGTGAGTTAATACCTGATATTTCGGATTCTGTATCAATAGTACCACCGTTTTATTGTGATCATGGACATGGCATACATTTAGGAGAGAATGTTTTTATTAATAATAATTGTACATTTTTGGATGGAGCAGATATATCGATAGGTGCATATACTTTAATAGGACCTAATGTGCAGATATATACTCCTCAACATCCCATTAATTATCTTGAACGTCGAATAACACAAGAATATGCCTATCCTGTGACTATTGGTATGGATTGTTGGATAGGTGGTGGAGCTATTATTTGTCCCGGAGTAAAAATAGGAAATCGATGTATAATAGCTGCAGGGAGTGTGGTTACACGTGATGTTCCTGATGATAGTTTGGTGGCGGGAAATCCGGCAGTAATTAAAAAGAAATTATGATACAGCTTTAGTTGTCATTGATTTTAACACCGTCGATGTCTATGAGTCTGTTATGGAACAATGGAATGTCATCGGCATTGGTTTCTATTGTCATGCTGCAATCATTATCAAATATTTGATTTATAATATTTACGCCTGTATCTTTTACAAGTTTCATTACTCCATTCATGGATAAATAAGGAAACGTAAACGATAATTGTGCTTGTTCATGACATTCGATGATTTCTCCATTTTCAATTGCACTAGCTGCAGCCGTTTTGTATGCAACGATAAGACCTGATGTTCCTAATTTGATTCCGCCGAAGTAGCGAATTACAACAATGAGAATATTTGTAAGATTAAAGGAGTTGATTTGTCCCAATATTGGTTTTCCTGCTGTTCCCGAAGGTTCTCCATTGTCATTGCTGTAAAATTCGTTACGATCGGTGCCAATCATATAAGCCCAACATACGTGACGTGCATCATAGTATTTCTTTTGATAAGACTTAACGATTTCTTTAGCTTCATCTGCACAAGAAACAGGGATTGCAAAAGAGATAAATTTACTCATTTTCTCCTTATACAATCCCTCGGATGTCTCTTTTATTGTTTTAAAGAAATCTGCCATATTTAATTACATGAAATTATCTATGGCAAAGTTACTAATTTATTCTTATTTATCAGTACTTATGTGATGTTTCCTCCATTTCTTTTGCCGTAATGGGTTTTTTGCTCAGAGAACGCCATGCGTAAACGATGTAAGCTGCAACAAAAGGAATTACCAAAGAAACGCAAGACATCACTTTAAGAGTAAACTCGCTTGAAGAACTGTTTCTTATGGATAGAGAGCTTGCCGGATCCAGTAAAGACGGATAATATGCTGTATTATTGTAGCCAACTATCCAAAACAGGCACATTACCACCAATATTGTACCTATACCGCTAAACCATATTCCTTTAATGAACGATTTATCTAGAACGGTACGAATGATAGCGTATAGAACCATTAAAACACCTACTATAAATATAATGGCAACCCACCACATATCGATGAAATTATGTAAATATTTATAAGGTATAATATCGAATATTTCTTCGCCGTTTATTATAGTCAATTGATAACCATTACTTGTAAGCAGAATGCCTACAAACCCCAAAAAGGATACGACAAAGAAACTTCCATTAAAGATTAGCGACTTTGAAGAACGTTCTCTTATGGTGTTATCGTCGATAACATTTTTGAAATATAGAAGAGCCTGTGTACGAGCCAAAAACAATACCGTAAATCCCAATAAGAGATTATTTCGGTTAAAGATTGCTTCAATACCATGTGTGGATGACCATGAAGAAATGGTTGGAGCATTGTTGTCAAGAATGTTGTTCTTGTTGATTGTAAATTCTGCCCCGAAGAAGAACATTGCCACAGCCACACCTAATAGGATTGTGGCAAGCGTTCCGTTTATGGCTAAGAATGTATCGTAAGTGCATGTACCATAGATGTTGCCTTTCTTCTTGCGATACTCATAACTTACAGCCTGAAGGACAAATCCTATAAGGATAAGCATCCACAACCAATAAGCTCCTCCGAAACTTGTTGAATAGAATAATGGAAACGACGCAAAAAATGCACCACCAAAAACAACTAATGTTGTGAATGTCAGTTCCCATTTCCGACCTATTGCATTGACCATCATGGTGCGTCTTAGTTCATTTTTTTCAGTAATTAAAAGTGTTTGTCCTCCTTGCACGAACAACAAGAAAACCAGTAAGGCTCCTAGAACTGAAATGAGAAACCACCAATATGATTGAAGAAATTCGTAGGTAATCATAATCGTAAGTATTAAATAGTTGGGTTATCTAAATTTTCTTTTGATTTTTTTGAAATTTGTTTGAGCATTATATTTACTTCGGCAATAAGCAATCCCGTAAATACGATGGCAAACATCGTGAATGTAATGATAACCGATGATGACGGTATCTTACTAATGGCAGCGTGTGTTGGCATTATTCCTTCTATGACCCATGGCTGTCGACCAACTTCTGCAACGACCCATCCGGCTTCGGAACATATCCAAACAATAGGGATAGATAACATTGCAATAAATTGAACCCATTTGTTGTCTATTAGCCATTTTGTTAAATTCTTCTTGTATAAAAGAAGCAATATTAGAGTGAAGAATAGTAATAAATATGAACCAAATATCACCATGATATGGAATGCATAAAATGTTATCGGAACATTTGGAATTGCTTCTTCAGGAGAATCGAAATAACCGTAACCAAAATATTTAAAATTATGCAGAATTTCGGTTTTTGCTTTTTCCATTCCTATAGAATCATTATATTTTTTAGAAATATCAAAGCGTTTCAATGCTTCATGCGCTTGTTTTCCTCTTATAATGCGTTCTGTATATGGAACCGTGTTTATTGTATCACCGTTTGAGTCTATTTTTATTCCATTAATAATATCGGAAATGCCGGGAACAAAGGCATTTATGTCGCCTTCAGCTAGAAATGAAAGCCCTTTGGGTATTGAAATATCAAAAATGAAAGGGTCTTCATCGTTGTTATGTGCTTTTGATGGATTGAGTATACCTATCGCAGCTATGGATTGCCCGCATTCACCTTTATATAAACCTTCCATTGCTGCAAGTTTCATGGGTTGGACTTTGGAAACGACTTTAGCAGAGCCATCACCGGAACCTATTGTTACACATATACCGATGAAACCAACCCATGTAGCAACTTTAATACTGCGTAAAGCCATTTCTTGGTTCCTTTTTTTCCAAAGTAACCATGCACTTATTCCGATTACAAATATACCGGCAAGACTCCAACCACTCATTACGGTGTGAATAATTTTGTTTATCGCAACCGGAGAGAAAACTAAAGCCCAAAAATCAGTCATCACATTTCGCATTTGATCAGGATCAAATTCCATTCCTACCGGGTATTGCATCCATGAATTGGCTATAAGAATCCATAATGCTGATATGCTAGCTCCAAGAGCAGTAAGCCATGTGGCTGTTAAATGGAATTTTGCACTTACTTTTTCCCATCCGAAAAACATTACAGCAAAAAAAGTAGATTCCATGAAGAATGCAAATAAGCCTTCGATTGCCAATGGTGCACCGAATATATCTCCTACAAACCAGCTATAATTAGACCAGTTGGTTCCAAACTCAAATTCGAGAATAATACCTGTTGCTACACCTATTGCAAAGTTGATTGCAAACAAAGACATCCAAAATTTTGTTGTTCCAAGCCATTTTTTGTCTTTTGTTCGATAATAAATTGTTTCCATGATTGCAACTATCACCGATAACCCCAGTGTGAGAGGGACAAAAAGCCAGTGATAAGCGGCAGTGAGTGCAAATTGTGCTCTAGACCAATTGACTAATGTTGTAAGTTCATCCATATCAGTTATATATTAAATTATTATTTTAATAATTCGGTTCTTACGTGTTGCGCTCTATCTTCATCATTATCATATAATGTGTTTAGTAAATCCGGAAAGAAAAATAATTTGAGAATGGCGAACATGATGAATAATTTTATGATTATAAGTAACCATAATGTTTTACCTAATGTCATATTACGAAATCCTTCTATATAGAAAAAGGCAATTCTTTTTAATATGTTGTCTTGTTTGTTTTCAGGCATAGTTTTACTTTTGAAACAAAATAAGTGATTTTTTATAAGAATAACAATATTTAGTAGTGAAATTTTAATATTCAAGTGTGCAGAAATATAAAAAAGGTGTAATTTTGTAGCAAAGAACAATAATTAAGAAAAAGAAATATAATTTTATGGCAAATTGGTTTGAATGTAAAGTAAGATATGATAAAATGCTTGAGACTGGTCAACAAAAGAAAGTAAATGAGCCCTATTTGGTTGACGCATTGTCTTTCACAGAGGCGGAAGCACGCATAATAGAAGAAATGAAACCGTTTATTTCTGGCGATTTTTCAGTCTCAGCTGTAAAAAGAACAAAAATAGCAGAAATCTTTTTTGATGAAACAGGAGATCGTTGGTATAATGTTAAATACAATATTATTACCATCGATGAAAAAACTGCTGTGGAAAAGAAAACATCGGTTCTTACTTTAGTACAAGCATCGGAATTTCAAAAGGCTGTGGACACTTTTATGGAAAACATGAAAGGAACTATGGCGGATTTTGAAATAGCTTCGGTTGTGGAAACACCTATCATGGATGTTTATCCTGTTAAATTAGGAGAAAAGTCTGCAAACCCTGCAACTCAAGTCGGTTAGCATGTCAAATATAACACATCAGATAAAGAGAATAAATAGTGAGCTGCCTAAAGGGGTAAGCCTTGTTGCTGTGTCTAAATATCACCCGATAGAAGCATTGCAAGAGGCTTATAATGCCGGACAACGTGTTTTCGGGGAGAGTCGTGTGCAAGAAATAGCTCAAAAACATGTACTTATGTCCGATGATGTAAAATGGCATTTTATAGGACATTTGCAGACGAATAAAGTGCGACAACTTGTGCCGTATGTGTCATTGATACACAGCATAGATTCATTGCGATTGTTGATGTGTGTGAATTCCGAAGCAAAGCGAATAAATCGGGTTGTTGATGTGTTATTACAATTGCATGTGGCTAAGGAGGAAACGAAATTCGGCTTTTCTTGCGAAGATTGTTTATCTTTGATGAAGAAGGGAGTTTTTAGTCAATTAGATAATGTTCGTGTATGTGGTGTTATGGGTATGGCAACAAATACAGATGATATGGATGAAGTTCGTCAGGAATTTAAGTCGATTAAATCTGTTTTTGAAAAATTGCAGTGCGATTATTTTGCTGATAAACCATATTTTAAGGAAATAAGTATGGGCATGAGTGATGATTATCTTGTTGCAATAGAGGAAGGTTGTACATTGGTGAGAATAGGTACAACTATTTTTGGTACAAGAAACTATTGATGTGATTGATGGAAAGCAAGGTAATTAATTGTTTTAATAAAAAAAGTGTGTTAGATTATATAGAATATACATAAACTATAAATAAAAAAGAAATGGGAACAAAAACTAAATCAAATGGAAATGTCGTTGCGATAGTTGCGATGTTTTTCTTGTTTGCAATGATTGCGTTTGTTACAAACTTATGTTCACCTATGGCGGTGATTGTTAAAACGCAATTCGGTGCATCCAATTTTGCTGCTCAATTGGGTAATGCAGCCAATTTTATTGCTTATGCCGTGATGGGTATCCCATCGGGTATGCTGTTGAAGAAAATCGGTTATAAGAAGACGGCTCTATTGGCTATTTTTATCGGTTTTGTTGGTGTATTTGTACAGTACATGAGTGGTTGGGATTCTATTCGGAGTTTCTGGGTTTATTTGATAGGTGCATTTATTGCAGGTTTCTGCATGTGTATGTTGAACACAGTAGTAAATCCTATGCTTAATACATTAGGTGGCGGTGGCAATAAAGGAAATCAATTAATTCAATTTGGAGGTGTACTTAACTCAATGTCGGCTGTGTTTGTTACTATTTTGATGGGTTCTTTGATTGGTGACGCAGCAAAAGCTCAGATATCACAAGCAACACCGGCTTTGTTTATTGCATTGGGAATTTTTGCTTTTGCTTTTGTGGTATTGATTTTTTCTAATATACCAGAACCGGCAACCGAAAATAAAGAAGAAAATAAGTCAAAATCGGATGATAAATATAGTGCATTTTCTTTCCGTCATTTTAAACTTGGTATTTTAGCTATTTTCTTATATCTAGGTATTGAAGTAGGAACTCCAACATATATGTTGCAATATTTAACTTCAGCTCCGGATGCTGCTACTCCGGGTATCGGTATGGATGCCGGTATCGCTGCAACAATGGCGGCTATGTATTGGTTATTGATGATGGTAGGACGTTTTTGTGGTGGCATAGTAGCAGGAAAGATCTCGAGCCGAGCTTTAGTAACTGTAGTAGCATGCGTATCAATAGTATTGGTGTTAATTGGAATGTTTGCTCCTGCAACTTCAACAATGACAGCATATGGATTTAATGGCTCGGAGGGTAGTTTTGTGGCAGCCGAAGTGCCTGTGGGAGTGTTTGCTTTAATTCTAGTAGGCTTGTGTACCTCTGTAATGTGGGGTGGTATCTTTAATATGGCTGTAGAAGGTTTAGGAAAATATACTGCGATAGCTTCGGGTGCATTTATGACAATGGTGTGTGGTGGAGGTATTTTGATACCTTTGCAAGGCTGGGTTGCCGATATTACACATTCATTCAATATGAGTTATATTGTGGTTGTGGCTTGTGCTGCTTATTTGGTGTTCTATGCTTTAGTAGGTAGTAAAAATGTAAATAAGGATATCCCTGTGAAATAAAAACTGCACGTATAAATTGATAAAAAGTGCATAATCTACATTGCCTGCCGTGAATTTTTGAATAAATCAAAGATTTATGGCAGGTGTTTTTATATAAATATTGATAATAAGAAACATTTTTTGTATCTTCGCTGAATAAATGTAAAAACGTATATTTTTTAATATATATTATGGACGTAAAATTGATGAAAAAGGCAGCTGATAATATTCGTGTTTTAGCTGCTACTATGGTGGAAAAAGCAAAATCAGGACACCCTGGAGGTGCAATGGGTGGTGCCGATTTTGTAAATGTGTTATATTCAAAATATATGGTCTATGATCCGGCTAATCCATTGTGGATAGCAAGAGACCGTTTCTTTTTGGATCCGGGACATATGTCACCTATGCTTTATAGCGTTTTGGCTTTGACTGGTAAATATACCATAGAAGAACTTCAACAATTCCGTCAATGGGGCAGTGTGACTCCCGGACACCCGGAAGTCTGTCCTGAAAGAGGTGTGGAAAATACCTCAGGACCATTGGGACAAGGTCATGTGATGGCTGTTGGTGCAGCTATTGCTGAACGTTTCCTTGTGGCTCGTTTTGGTGAAACTTTTGCGCATAAAACATACGCTTTCATTTCTGATGGTGGTATACAAGAAGAAATTTCGGCAGGTGCTGGAAGAATTGCCGGTTACTTGGGATTAAGTAATTTGATAATGTTCTATGATAGCAATAAAGTACAGTTGTCAACCGATGTTGATGAAGTAACAGACGAGGATGTTGCTGCAAAATATCGTGCATGGAACTGGAATGTTATTGAAATCGATGGTAATGATGCTTTGGCGATTTCAAAAGCTTTGGATTCTGCCATAGAGGAGAAAGAAAGACCAACATTGATTATTGGTAACACAATCATGGGATTGGGATGTGTTACTGCAGATAATGCAAACTTTGAAGGTAAATGCAGTACACATGGTCAACCGCTAAGTAAATCGGGTGCATGTTATGAGAAAACCGTAGAAAATCTAGGTGGCAGTATGGAAAATCCATGGGCTGTTGCCGAAGATGTTGCTGCACTATATCAGGCAAGAAAAACAGAACTTGAATCAATCGTAGCTTCTCGTCATGCTGCTGAAAAGGAATGGGCAGAGGCTAATCCTGATGCTGCAAAGGAATTGGACGATTTTATTGCAGGTAAATTGCCGGAAATAGATTATGAATCTATAGAATATAAACCTAATGTTGCAACACGCACCGCATCTGCTGCCGTGCTGTCGGTTCTTGGAGAAAAGGTAAAAAACATGATTGTGTCTTCGGCCGACCTTGCTAATAGTGACAAATCTGAAGCCTTTTTAAAGAAAGTTGGTGCTTTGAAACATCATGATTTTACCGGTGGATTTTTGCATGCAGGTGTAGCTGAATTGACCATGACAGCAATCATGAATGGCATAGCATTACATGGTGGAATGTGGGCTGCATGTGCTACATTCTTCGTGTTCTCCGATTATATGAAACCGGCTATCAGAATGGCGGCATTACAAGAACTTCCTGTAAAATATATATGGACGCATGATGCATTCCGTGTGGGTGAAGACGGACCAACTCATGAACCTATCGAACAGGAAGCACAAATTCGTCTGTTGGAAGACATAAAGAACTCAAAGGGAGTAAATAGTATGCTTGTACTTCGCCCGGCAGATAGTGCTGAAACTATCGTTGCATGGAAAATGGCGATGGAAAATAAATTATCTCCAACTGCGCTTATTCTTACTCGTCAAGATGTTAAAGATCTTCCAAGTGAAAGCGGAAATCGTTATCAAGACGCACTTGCTATGAAAAAAGGTGGATATCTGGTTGTGAAGACTGAAAATCCGGTAGTAACATTGGTTGGTAATGGTTCCGAAGTTTCAGCCTTAACCGATGCTGCAACTATATTGAAAGAGGATGGAATTGAATGTAATGTGGTTTCCGTCCCATCTGTCGGATTATTCTTGGAACAACCTGTTGAATATCGACAAGAAATAATTATGCCTGATATTCCTGTATTTGGCTTGACTGCAGGGCTTCCTTGTACATTGTATAGAGTTGTAGGCTGTAACGGATACGTTAAAGGATTGGAACGTTTTGGCGCTTCAGCTCCATACAAGGTTTTAGATGAAAAATTCGGATTTACTCCTGCTCAGATTGCCGAGGACATAAAGGCTTTTCTTGGGTAAATTTCGTATTTTGTCGATTTTTTTCGATGAAATGTAGAAAATATGAACATATGAATATGTTATTTTTCTGAAAATTAAGTAAATTTGCAATGTTATAATAGAGTGATTGATAATAAAATTATTTTATTGTTATAAAACGAATGTCTATGAAAAAGATTTCAATTTTTGCACTTTTATGTGTGTTGTTCACAACGATTTCTGTAAGTGCACAAGAAGTTGTGACAAAAGAAGATCCTTCGCAAGGGTATCTTTTGAATGATTTTAAATCAAATTGGTTCGTTTCTCTTCAGGCAGGTGGTAACTTATTACTTACTCCTGATGATACTAAGGAAGATTTTCTAAAAAGAGTTCAACCTCAGGTAGAAATTCATGTAGGAAAGTGGTTCTCTCCGGTGTTGGGTATAAGAGGTGGTATTTTTGGTGCACGCACTAAAGGTGCTACTAAATATCAACAATCTCCTACTTCATCGTCGTTTTTGGTTCCGGATGCAGCTTGTGGAGATGCATCTTATGCTCACCAAACTGCGTTCCATTTTGGACTATCTGCTGACGTGTTGTTGAATCTAACAAATTGGTGGTGTGGTTATAAAGCCGACCGTGTATATAATGCCTCTTTATATGCCGGTACAGTATTTAATATGTTAGCTTCTGATAAAGCTAAATTCGGATTGGATTTTCAAGGTGAAGAATATAACCATTTTGGTGTTAGATTCGGTCTTTTAAATTCATTTGCAGTTTCAAAGACTGTTGATTTGCTTATCGATTGGCGTTTAGGTATAAACCAAACAGGATGGGAAAACAAGACGTTTACTTATAAGACAGACCTTTTGATTGGTGCTGCTTATAAGTTTGGTAAATCTACATGGAACGCGCCTATTGTACCTATTTGTCCAACATACAAATTTACTGATGCCGAAGGTGACGCTTTGATAACTCGTTTACAGCAAGCTGACGCTAAAATAGCTTCTCTTGAACAACAATTGCGTGATTGCTTGAATAGACCTGTTACTGATGCAGTTGAAGAAGTATCTGAAGCTCCTCTTGCAACAATATATTTCCCGATAGGTTCGGCTAGGGTAAATAGTGTGCAGGCAAAAGTTGTTAAGGCAGTAGCTAATGCAATGAAAAATTCTGATGAAAAATATGTGCTTACAGGATGGGCTGATAACTATACGGGAACAGTTGCAATTAATAAGAAACTTCGTAAAAATCGTGCAGCAAACGTAAAGAAGATGATAGTTAGAGCCGGAGTTTCGGCTGATCGTCTTGAAGCAACAACCGATGATAATAACTTGACGGAATATGGTGAAAAGAGTGCATCTCTAGACCGTGCAGTTACAATTACTGTCGCTGAATAATAATTATTATATTGAATTGATTGGAAATTTGCGGTTGTCGTGTGTAGTACGGTAACCGCAAATTTATTTTTTTGTTTATTAATAGAGCTTGTGATATGTTGTATTTAATAGTCTAAATGTAAGAAAATTTAATTTTATTTTAAGAAAAAAGCTTGAAAATTTGTGTGTTAATTAGATATTGCTTACTTTTGTGAATTAAAGTTAGTCTATTTAGTATTAGGATTTTTATAATATCTTTTATAGTAATTTTTATTTGAATAAAATAGTAAAAATAAATTAATAACTAAAAATTTTAAAATCAATGAATAAGAAAATTTTCAATGGAATGCTCGTGGTGGCAATGATGTTTGCTGCTGTGGGTTCTTTTGTTTCTTGTAAGGATCATGATGAAGAAATGTATTCTGAACTAAAGGAACAAGATGGGAAATTGAAGGAAGAGTTGCAAAGTAAAATAGACTTTTTACAAGGACAACTAGATGCTCTAAGTGATGCTCAACAGGAATGTGAGGATTCTTGTGGCCGTTTTAAACAAGAAGTTCTTGTTTGGCAAAATGAGTTGGAACAATGGAAACAAATGGTTATAGATAACTATGTTACTAAAACTGAGTTTAATACAAAAGTTGCTGAATTGAATGATTCTATTTTTAAACATACAACAAAGATTGCTGAATTGAAAGCTGCCGATGTAATATTACATAATAGAATTGATTCAATAAAATCGGTTGTAGATCAAGCTAAAATAGATATACAAAGGGTAGAAGATGGATATAAAGCTGCTGATGTGGCATTAGCGGATAGTCTTAATAGAAAAATATTAGCAGTTGATGCAAAGATAGACAGAGAAATTCTTAGTCTTAAGAATGAATTGACTGGTTTAATAAGTACGAATTCACAAAGCATTCTAGCGTTAACAGGTCGTTTAGATAAATTGGAACTAACTACAATTCCAGCAATTGTTGCTGATGTTGATTCTGTATTTAGATTGGCTAAAAATGATTCTGTAAGAATTGATAAATTGGAACAAGGGTTGAGTGACCTAAAAGCCCAACATGAAAGGGATAATGCTGCATTGGTTGCTAAAATTGATAGTATTTGTGGTGAATTAGATGCTGTTAAAGCAAGTATAGCCGATGTAGCGGCTGAAGCGGCTGCAAACTTGGCTACTGCTCAAGAACTGCTTAATGCAAGAATTGATTCAGTTGTTACAATTCTTAATAATAAAGTTGATACTGATGTATTTAATACTAAGGTAAGTGAAATAGAAGATGCATACAAAGCAGCAGACCAATTGTTACAAGATCAAATTGATGATTTGGAAGAATCTCTTGCAGCAGTAAAGAAGCGTGTGAAGGAAAATGCAGTAGCAATCAAGAAATTGATGGGTACAGTTGACGCAATTGATGAATCATTGAAGCAATTTATTACCGGCATTTTATTGCAAGCTACTGAAAATCCTGTATTTGGCTCGTTCTCATATCCTGCTAATATTCAAAGTAATGTGTTGATGGCTTTCTATGGCAAAACAGGAGAATATGGAATTGAATTCCCTTCAAAATTACCTCGTTCCTATGTAAATGAGTGGGAAACCCTTACAGAAAAAGATCTTGAAATGTTAGGTGTTACTCCTTATACTGAAGTAGATGGTACAACAATCGTTGGTAATGCAGGTAAAGTGTATGTAACAGTTAATCCTTCAAATGTGAATTTCGAAGGACAAACTCTTCCAATCGTAAATAGTATCGAAGAAGAATCAGGAATCAAATTGTCTCCGCTTAAATATTCAGATAAGAAGTTAACATTTGGTTATTCTCGTTCTGCTGAAAATGGACTATACGAAGCTGACGCAACTCTTGCTGCTGCTGACGTAGATAAGGTTTCTATGAAGTTTGATTTTAATAAAAGTGATATAAAGGCTACAGTAGAAGATGTTCTTAATCCATTGAACGGCGTGAATATAACAAATGCCGTTAATACTGTTGCTGATGTTCTTGGACAATTCAACCAAGAACTTGATGCAAATGCTCTTAAGGCTTCTTGGACAGATGCAACCGGTGTAACTCGTAATGTTTATTCTCAATACAATCTTGCAACAACAGCTGTTAAACCATTATCATATTCTTTCTTGAAAGATCAAGCTGAAATTTCTAAGGTACCTGGTCTTGATAGAGCAGAAAACTTTATTAATAAAATGGTTAATAAAATTAAGGTAAATCTTCCTGAGTTTAACTATTCAATTGAAGCTCCTGTTATTGAGAAGGTTGAACTAGGTGAATTATCTCCTGAATTATTAGCTAAATTTGAAGTGGTTGTTAATATAGATGAACCTATTAAGATTGAAATTGGAGATAAAATTATAGAAGGAATCAAGGGAAAAGATGATCAAGGATACGAATTTACTGTAGATCCTATAATTGTTGAAGGTGGAGAATATATCTATCAATTTAGATATACCGTAGTTGTTGATATGAGAGAGGCTGTTGAAGATTTATATACTGAAATGCAAAAGCCTATCGGAGACTTAAATACAATTATTGATGATTTGGGTTCTTTTATGGACGATGTAAACTCAATGCTTGATGAGATAAATTCGTTGAATGACTATATTGCTAAGTTTGAAAATGCAATGGATCGTTATTCCGATAAATTGATTAGTTATTTAGACAAATTAAATAATAAGGTTTGTTCTCTTGTTAACTCTGCAAATAAGGCTCTTCAACCTGTGCTTTTGGTTCAAACAAATGGTTCATTTGCAAGATTAAGTCAGGCAATAAATTATCCTTCAAAGATAAATGGAACACAATTTACATTAGTTCCAACATCTTATACCGCAGAAGTTATTGCTCCGGCATATAAGAAGCTTGTTGGTGTAACCAATGTTTATTCAATGGATAGAACAAAGAATGCTCAAGACGGTGACGCAAATTGTAAGGCTGCTCTAGATGCTGCAAACAGTGGTAATGTGGCTGAGGTTCTTGAAGGTGATGTGCAAAAAGTAAACTTTACTGCGAAGAAAGGGTATATCTACGAAATTGTTTACACTGCTGTAGATTATCATGGAAAGGTCGCAGCAAAGAAGTTCTATGTAACAGCTAAATAATTTTGAGTGAAACAAAATATATCAAGTGGGACTTGTTCCCACTTGATAAAAATAAAAATTAATATTAATACAAAGGATTATGAAAATAAAGAAAACATTATTGGCAGGTTTGTTGATGATGGGATTCGTTTCTGTTTCGGCTCAAAATCAAGAGATCAAGACAGAAAATGTATTCAATCCTCATTGGTATGTTCAGGTTCAGCCATTAGGTGCGCAATATACATTAGGTGAAGGTTCTTTTGGTGACTTGTTATCATATAACTTGCAAGCTGCAGTTGGTTACAACTTTAATAAATTGATTGGAGCTCGTTTTGCAATTAATGCGTTCCAAAGTAAAGCAGGATGGGATTGGGAAGGAGTTAAAGCAGATTGGAAATGGAATTACTTTGCTCCAAGTATTGATGTAACGTTAAATATATCAAATGCTTTATTCGGTTATAATCCGGATCGTTTATTTACTCTAAGCGCTTTTGCCGGAGTTGGTCTAAATGTGGCAAGTGGAAACGATGAAGCATGGGATGTTAATACTTATTTGACTAATAACCATTATAGTCATAATGCTGACCAAAATTTACGCTATCTATGGAATGGAACAAAGGCTCGTGTATTAGGTCAATTTGGACTAATGGGTGATTTCCGTGTAAACGAGAATTGGAGTATTGGTGTTGAATTACAAGCTAATACATTGAACGACAAATACAATTCAAAGAAAGCCGGAAACAGTGATTGGTATTTCAATGGTCTTGTCGGTGTTAAATATGTATTTGGCAAGAGCAATGTTAAGAGAACAATTGAAATGCCTAATGTTGCTGCTATTGAAACTGATGCAAGAGAGCAAGTTGTTGAAAAAATCGTAGAAAAGGTTGTTGAAAAGAAAGTATATGTTGAAACAACAGTTTCTGAGATACGTCGTGATATTAACTTCAATCGAGCCGGAAATACAAAGATTTCGGCTAATGAAATGATTAAGGTTAAGGATATTGCAGATTTCATGAATCAATATCCAACAGCTAAAGTAACTCTTGTAGGTTATGCTGATAAGGCAACCGGTAGTTCTAGAATTAATGCAGTATTAGCTGAAAAGCGTGTAAAAGCAGTTGCTGACGCTTTAATGAAAAAATTTAATATTGCTGAATCAAGAATCTCAATTGACCACAAGGGTGATACAGTTCAGCCATTTACCGGAGCTGCTGCCAACCGTGTGACAATTTGTGTGGCTAAAGCAAAAGTTGAAAAAAAATCAGAATAAAATAATCGTTTTTTGATTAATACTCTGCCTTAATCAATTAGGGCAGAGTATTTTCGTAATTATTACGTTATGAAAAAATCAATATTATTGATATTACTGTTATTTACTATTAATTGTGCTTTTGGTCAATTAAATGGAGATGGTTATTATCGGGTTCAAAATAAGGTGACAGAACGCTTTATAAAGGTCGTTGATAATAAAGGTAGCGTAAATTTGGCTACGACCGATGCCGATTTGGGAGCTTTAATGACGCAAAAATATTTTGAAAATGTGGTTTCGGATCCGGCTTCTATTATTTATATAGAGAAAGCTAGTAGCGGATATAACTTAAAAGCTCAAGGAACCAGCTCTTATGGTATAATAAAGTATTATGTTAAGCTGTATGCTAGTAGTAATGGAACATATCGAGTGTATGCTGAAGATAGTGGACTTGTGAAATACTTGAATGATGAAAATACTACATACGATACAGGAGTGGTATTAACTAACGGTTCAAAAACACGTGATTGGTATATTAAACCTGTAAATGAGAATGATGGACAGTATTTTGCGTTTAAGCCGGATGTAACAGTCGGAGGAGAATCGTATGCTACAATATATGCATCATTTCCATTTACTATCACTTCGGCTAATATGAAAGCATATTATATATCTAAGGTTGCCGATGGGCAAGCTGTATATAAAGAAGTGAGCAATGGTAAGGTTCCGGCTTCAACGGCAGTATTTGTAAAGTGTGCGTCGGCTAATTATGTGGATAATAAGGTGACTATAGAAAATAATGGAGCACCGGCATTATCTGATAATTTAATGAAAGGTGTGTATTTTAAAAACACAAGCAATATGCATAAGAACCTAAAAGCATACGATCCCAATACAATGCGTGTTCTAGGAGTGATGTCTAATGGTGAATTAGGATTTATTACAGCCAATTATGACTATTTGCCTGCAAATAAAGCTTATTTGGTTGTACCTGCCGGTTCTCCTAGTGAAATAAAAGTAGTGTCGGAGGCCGATTTCAAGCCTGTAGTGAAAGTTCAATCTGTAACTTTGTCTCAGCAATCACTAACGATGTATGCAGGTGAAAGTACAACTTTAACTGCTACTGTTCAGCCTGCTGATGCCACTGATAAGTCGGTTAAATGGGCTAGTTCAAATGAAAATGTGGTTACAGTTGATGCTAATGGGACTGTTAAGGCAGTAGGTTATGGAAAAGCTACAATAACAGTTACTTCGGTGGAAAACAGTGCTGTAAAAGCGACATGCGAGGTACAAGTATATGAACATTGTACCGGAGTTCAGCTATCAGCCACAAGTATTGAAATGTATGTAGGCGAAAATGCGACACTTACAGCTCACACGTTACCGCTTACAACAACAGACGGTCGCATGGAATGGCAATCAAGTAACGAAAATGTGGTGGCAGTTGACGCTAATGGAACTGTTAAGGCAGTAGGTTATGGAAAAGCCACAATAACAGTTACTTCGGTAGAAAACAGTGCGCTAAAAGCGGCATGCGAAGTACAAGTATATGAACATTGTACCGGAGTTCAGCTTTCAGCCACAAGTATTGAAATGTATGTAGGTGAAAATACCGGTCTTACAGCTCACACGTTGCCACTTACAACAACAGACGGTCGCATGGAATGGC
>CAZTFX010000015.1:22029-35610 GCA_964613095.1 uncultured Muribaculaceae bacterium
TTGCCACTTACAACAACAGACGGTCGCATGGAATGGCAATCAAGTAACGAAAATGTGATAAAGCTTGAGTCGGAAGGAAATGTTGTTGCCGTAGGTGTGGGACAAGCTGATATTACAGTGCGTTCATTAGACGGCGGACATGTAGCAATATGTTCTGTAACAGTGAAAAAAGTGAGTGCTATTGAAGATGTTATATCCAATGCCGATATGTCATATAAGATATATAATTTAAATGGTGTAGAGCTAAAATCACTACAAAAGGGTATAAATATTGTGAGATTTGAAAACGGTATAGTCAAGAAAGTTCTAATACCGTAAAAATCAATGTTGATAATATGAAAAATGCGAGGTCTTTAAACCTCGCATTTTTTTGTGTTATAACATTTGACTAGTAAAGTCGGAATGCTATTTTAAGATTTACTACCGGATATACCTTAAGAGTTTTTACAAAACTAACATAATCTCCAACTTTTCCCCCAATATTTTCAACGTCTTTAGCCAAATCGGTTCCGTCATGTGTTATAATTTCAGGAGTTCCGCCCCAAAACATAACGCCACAGTCAACCTCTATTCTTATATTGTCATTCTTTTTAGCAAGTCTTCCACCATAACCTACTCCTAAATAAGGTTTGAATGAATTTACAAAAATATCTGCCTTAATTGTACTGTTCTCATCCGGTTCCATCATGTATGGATCTCCACTTTCTACTTTGTCTCCAATGTGAATACCTAGTCGTCCGCTTTCCATGATTTTATCTTCTAAATCGGGGGACAAATAGACATCTCCGTAAAGAGGCTCACCTGCTTCTACTTTATTGTACATATTGTTGTACATTGATACTCCAAGAAGTGATGCCATGTCTTCAATAGCGTTACATGCTTTAGCAACTTTGGAAGAACCATAATAGAAACCGGCAGTGATGTGGAATGCATTATTTTTTATGGGAAAGAAATCAAGGAGTAAGTTTCCGTTATAAAAATTAGGATTGCCTACCATGTCAATGTTATCGTTTATTTCAAGACCTGTAAAATCTTGAAATTTGTTGGACATTGATTCAAATTTGGTTGTAATCCAATTTCCGTTGTCGTCTTTTCTTTTACCTTCAATCCCAAAATTCATTTTTACGTCTATTTGAGGAATGATAGAGAAACCTGCACGAACACGAAATAAATCATTAATGTGTGTACCAAGTTCAAGACCTACTCCGGTTGTTCCTAATGTTACACCAAGATCTAAATGTTCAAAAGGTTTAATATTGCTGTCGTTTGTTTGTGCAAGCGATGGGATAAAAGTACTACATATTATAGCAATAGATAATAATGTTTTTTTCATAAGAATAATGTTTTATTCAAATAATTATTTGATATTTTGTGCAAAGTTAACGAAAATAAGCTGTATTATACAAGGCTTTAGGGTTTTGTTGCTAAAAATACACAAAATATTATTTAAATAGAAAAGCCACTGGAGATAAAATCCAATGACTTTTCAAAAAAAATGTTATGAAAATTTGATAGATTTATGTTGTTACTTTTTAGGTTTTGTTTTAGTTTTTGAGGTTGGCTTTTCAGTGGTTTTCTTTGTTGAAGCCTTTTTTGCCGGAGCTTTCTTTTCTTCTTTGGGTGCTAATTTTGCCAACTTTGCCTGAAGTTTTTCAACTTCTTTGTTTAGAACTTCAATTTCTTCTCCTTGATTCTTAATGGTTGTGAGAAGTGAGTTTAATTCTTCATTATCCATATCGACAGGATAAAGGGAATTAACTCTACTGATGAAGTCCCCTAAAATATTCATATAGTTGGTGAAAGCGTCGAAAGGAGAATCATATATACCACGATTCACAGCAATTCCGGTATTTTTGGTTGTCATGAAACGGAAATTATTGCTTGCCTGCATATAGCTCCAATCCTGCTTGATTCTACGATCGGTACATAAATGGACGCGTTCGGCTACACTGTAAAGTTTATCAAATGCTTCACGTTGCATGATATTTCCTAGGAAACAACTTGTATCACGTTCTTCATCAATCCACGACATTGGATAAGGTACGTCTGCTTGGTCTACTGATTTTAATTTACTGATGACTTCGCTAGGGGTAGAGAATGTAATACCTCTTTCTTTTGCACAATATGGTAAAGCCTTAAGGAATTCCAAAATATTGGAAGATAGAGGTTGGTCTATACCGATTGAAGATAATTCCATGAAAATGTTAATGACTTGTTCTTCTTCAGGCAGGTCTGCAATCCAACCGATATATTTATCTGCAAATAATGGATATTCTGACCAATCGGAATCAGAGAAGCGAAGACTTATATCATCGGATAATTTGAAATCGCGTAATAAAAGTTTCAAATTTGGATTGTTTGCACAATGGTATAGGTAGTGAGAACTCTTCCAACCAAGCACATGTTTAGCCCCTTCTGTAAGCATACCTTTGAAGCCCATGTCGGCAACCATTCCACCTATTTCATTGGAATAGATTAAACTGGAATTGCGGAATACTTTTGGGGTTTTTCCAAACATCTGTTTAATCTTAACCTTCATTCGTTCTACATCTTCACGGAAACATTCTTCATTTGCAAGAGAAGATAGTCCGTGGGAGTATGGTTCACAGAGGAATTCACAGCAGCCTGTATCATTTAGCTGATGTAATAATTCTATTACTGTAGGCGCGTGAATTTCCAATTGTTCTAGACCTACACCCGAAACGGAAACAGCAACTTTGAACGCACCGTTATTGTTTTTTGCCATTTCAATAAGTGTGTTCAATGCCGGAATATATGAACGTTCAGCTATCTCGTTAATACTTCTTTCATTTTCATAATCATCATAATAATAGTGATCACGACCTATATCAAAACAACGATAGCGTTTTAAATGTATTATTTGATGTATCTCAAAATATAGACAAATTGTTTTCATTCTATTAAATTTTAATTATTTACCGGTTGTTTTTTATTAATTCATCATAGATGGCGCGGTGTTTTAGACCCACTTTTTCCCAAGTTATACCATCTACCTCTTTTATGCCTTCTTCTTGTAAGTATTTGAAAAGAGCAGGATTGGTACAAATTGAATATATTGCGTCAGCCATTGCATTGATATCCCAATAATCGACTTTAATCACATTGGTAAGTATTTCTCCACATCCTGATTGTTTTGAGATTATTGATGGTGTACCACATTGCATTGCTTCAAGAGGGGCAATACCGAATGGTTCCGATACAGATGGCATTACGAATACATCACTGTTTTTATATGCCTCATATACTTGTTTTCCTCGTTGGAATCCGGGGAAGTGGAAACGATCTGCTATACCGCGTTCTGCAGCTAGATGAATCATTTCTTCCAGTTTATCGCCGGATCCTGCCATTACAAAACGAATGTTTTGTGTTCTTTTTAAAACGAGTGCAGCAGCTTCAACGAAGTATTCAGGACCCTTTTGCATAGTTATACGTCCAAGGAATGTAACGACTTTTTCTTTCGGATGTTCTACACGTGGTATATCTTGTAATTCTTGAGATAGAGGGTATACAGCATTGTGCATAGCTACGCACTTACGAGGGTCTTGATGGTATTGATGGATAACAGTCTGACGAGTTAACTCGGATACGCACATAATACAATCGGCATAATCCATACCATTTTTCTCGATAGAGTAAACAGTCGGGTTTACTTTTCCGCGTGAGCGGTCAAAGTCGGTTGCATGAACGTGTATACATAGCGGTTTACCACTTACCATCTTGGCGTGTACACCGGCAGGATAAGTTAGCCAATCGTGTGCATGAATAATATCAAATTCTTGTTGGCGTGCAACTACCCCGGCGATGATTGAATAATTGTTGATTTCTTCATGTAGATTTTGCGGATATCCACCTGCAAATTCCATGCAACCTAAGTCGTTGGTGCACATGTAAGAGAAATCAGCGTATATGTGGTCGCGGAATGAATAGTATTGTTCCGGTGTTGTGTAGTTGGGTAGACGTGATTTGAGGTAGTCGTAATTAACGTCTTTCCAAACAATAGGAACTTGATTCATTCCAATGATATTCAAGAATTTTTCTTCTTCTCCGGTTGGTTTCGGTAAACAGAATGTAGTTTCGACGTCACCTTGTAAACTTAGTCCTTTGGTTATACCATAAGAAGCAACGGCAAGACCTCCTAATATTTTGGGAGGAAATTCCCATCCAAACATTAATACTTTCATATAGGTTCCTCCTTTTAATAATTATACTTACTTAACAGGTATAAAGTTCTTAAAATCTCAGCAATATTCATTGCAAAAGAAACTGCGCCTCGTCCCTTGAATGGTGGGTTACCGTCAAATAGTTCAGGAATAGAGCCGATACAATGTGTTGAAAGCTCATCTTCATAACCTATTAATTGACGTTCAACGAATCCTACACCACTCATTTTGTATATGCGAAGATATGCTTCAAAATAGAAACCTGCAAGCCATGGCCAAGCTGTTCCTTGGTGATAAGCATAATCACGTTGACTTTGAGGACCCACGTAATTGGGGTTATATCCTCCACTCTTAGGGCTTAGTGTGCGAAGTCCCTTAGGTGTGAGGAGTTCTTTAGTACAAATGTCAACAACACCTTTCTTTTGACGAGCATTTAGAGGTGAATAATCAAATGCAGCGGCAAAAATCATGTTAGGTCTTACACTCCAATCCATCATGTTACCATCAACATAATCCAAAAGGTATCCATGTTCATTTAGGAATGTATCAACAAATGCTTTTCCTGCTTTTTCGGCTATTTCATTTAATGACTCTGTAAATAATGTACTTTCTTTTTCGCCAAGCAAATCGGCAACGAAACGAAGTGCATTATACCATAATGCGTTAAATTCTACGATATAACCGGTACGAGTTATAACCGGACGTCCGTTTGCAGTCGAGTTCATCCATGTGATGGTGCTGTCGGAACCATTGGCATAAACCAAACCGTTAGAATGCACAAACAGGTTCTTGTGTCCACCCTTACGGATGTATTCCATTATGTCTTCTAATAATTCTCCATATTTTTCACGACATTTCTCGCGAGAAACCATTTTTGCATATTGTTGAATGCACCAAACAGCCCATAAAAGAATGTCGGGATGTTCCATTTCATATATTTTCAAATCATTCGGTTCTTTATTTATGAAATGTTTTATGGCTTTACATGCTGTTTCCATAATACTTTCATACTTGGAAACTTCGTCAACCGATAAAGTCAAACCCGGTAATGAGATGAAAAGGTCGCGAGCACGACACTTAAACCATGGATAACCTGCAAGAATATAGGATTCTTTACCTTGTTTGTTCAAGAATTGGTGAGCAGCGTTAATCAAACAATGTTGGAATGTATCGCGTGGAGTACGTTCTTCTCTTTCTTCTTCAAAAGTCTTCTTTAAAGTTCGGGTACTTACTTCCGAAATGCCGGCAGAGAATACAATACTTTCTCCTTTCTTGATATTTAGTTCAAAATACCCCGGAACATACAAGTCTTCATTGAAATCATATCCTCTTTCTTGTTCTTTGGGATATTCGATTCCTCGATACCAATCAGGTTGGAAATGAAATTCGTTTTTCTTGTTTAATTGCATGAATAATTCAGGATATCCCGGATACATGCAAGTCTTGATACCGTTGTCAACTACTTGATAGTCGCGACTTGCCTGTGCGTTTTCGTGAGTATATTGTCTTACACTGCGGAAAGCCAAGAATGGTCGTAAACGTAGAGTTGTAGCCGAATGTGCGTCAACTAAAGTGTATCTTATAAGAATACGGTTTTCGTGATGAACGAAAAGTTTCTCTTTTTTTAGGATTACACCGCCCACACGATACCATGTAGTAGGCACTTTTTCACATTCAAATTCTCTCACATACTTGTGTCCTTTAGGGCTGTAATTATTGCCCTGATATTTGTGCAGACTCAAGTTGAATTCAGCTCCATGCTGAATAACCGTCTCATCCAATGATGATAGCATCACGTGGTTTTCATCGTCTAGTTCCGGAATGGGAATGACGAGCAATCCATGGTATTTGCGTGTATTGCAATCGACGATTGTTGTACAATGGTAGGCTCCTGAACGGTTGGTTCGAAGAATTTCCTTAGGTAAGGATTCCTCAAGGTTCGTTAACAGAGTCTTGTCAAATCTTAAGTAGCTCATTGTTTGATGCTAGTGTTTATTTTTAGTTATTAGTTATTTATTCAGTAGTAATATACAAAAACACAGCATAATCTTTTGCGTAGAAAGAATATGCTTTATCTCCGTTACGAATTTAGACAAAAAAAATTGTAGTAACAAGAAAATTTTGACTAATTTTTGTCTATTTTTTTTATAAAATAAAAAGTTTAAATAGTTTTGAGAAAAGTGATTAACGAATTATGTTATAGAACATAATTTATTGAGTTTTATACTACTTGTTATATTAGATTTTCAATTCTCCACGCACTGTATTTACAAATTCCCAAAAATAATCTTCAAGTGAAGAGAAAAAGGATTTTTCTATATTATCTGTTATTGGGAGTAACATTTTAATACCGGATTTATGACATTTTATGCGTAAATCTGCATCCATCATCACAGGATCTCCGTCAATGTGCATGATTCCGGGCTTATCTCTACGAATTATTAATTCGGGAACACGATAAGTGTTTATGTTTATATCTTGGTCAAGGTGCTTGGTGAAAAGCAAGAAACTCATAATAGCTGTATCAAGTGGAGTAAACGGGTGTATTACTGTAACATCTATCAGTCCGTCATGCATGCTTGCTTTGGGTGCTATAAAAGCATTATTTCCGTATTGTGAGGCATTACCGCATGCAATCAAAAAAGCTTCTTCGGTTACAACTTCATCACCCATTTCTATATGATATTTCTGAGGGCGATATTTAAGATATTCTATAAGAGTGTTTTGAAGGTAGGATAGGGGACCACGTTTGTGACTCAAGGCAAACTTTTCACTTACGTGTGCGTCAAAACCAACTCCACACGTACAAAAAAAAGGTTGGTCATTAACAGTGCAGTAGTCTAGACTTTCCACATTGTCAAGGTTGAGTATCTGTATTGCTTTTTCGATATTTACAGGAACGCCTAAATGTCGAGCCAATCCATTACCCGAACCACAAGGAATTATACCAAGTGCCGTATTGGAATCACATAGTGCCGATGCAACTTCATTTATAGTACCGTCACCACCTATTGCAACCACTCCGTAAAATTTTTCTTTAATTGCCTCTTTAGTGAGAGTTGTGGCATGACCTTGGCATTGAGTGAAACGAATGGTTAACTCAAACTTATTTTTGTCGATAAGTCTATCAAGAATCTCGGGGACATATTCTTTTTTTGCCGTTCCCGAGATTGGATTTATTATAGCTAATAGTGTTTTCTTTTCAATAGTAGGCATAATTTCGTTGAAGAACTTATGAAATACGTTTCTTTACGTATTCTACAATAATTTCGGCAACTTGTTCGCTGGTGATTTTGGAAGAATCAATGCACAAATCATAGCTGGCAGCATTACCCCATTCTTTGTCGGTGTAAAAATTATAATAATTAGAACGTAATTTATTTTTCTTTTCAGCCATTTCACGTGCTCGAACTTCGCTGTCGCTGTCCCCTCGTGCAATAATACGTTTGATACATTCTTCTTCCGAAGAAGATATAAAGATACTGATTAGGCATGGGTGATTGCGTAATACGTAATCGGCACTGCGTCCCACTATTACACATGAAGATTCATTTGCAAGATTTTGAATGGTGTCACTTTGTGCCTTGTATAAATTATCATCTGAGAATGATACTTCTGTTGAAAAAAAGTTGCCTAAGTTATAGCCAATATTGAATGACCAGATGTTTGCTCCGGCAAAAAAGCCGGGACTGCGTTCATCTGAGGCTTCGAAGAATTCAGTATTTACACCTGAAGATTTAGCCGCAGCAGCCAAAAGTTCTTTGTCATAATATTTTATGCCTAACTTTTGTGCTACTATACGACCTATTTCACTACCCCCGCTACCAAATTGTCGTCCTATTGTTATAACATATTTTTCTTTCATGTTACAAAGATAGTAATTTTTTATAAAACTTGATTTAAAAAATTTATTATAACCTTAAACAGCTTCTTAGTGAAACTATTACCAAAATGGATTTTGAGTGAGTTGTGGATTAAGTGAAATTTCACCAGAAGGAATGGGGTATAAATAATATTTTCGATTGAATGTTCGTGTTTTGTCGGGTGAGTAAATATAACCGTTAAGTGTATTTACTTGTGGGTTCACAGCATTGGATATATTGGCACCCAATAAGAGTTGGGGATAAGATGAAGTATCCAATTTATCAAGTTGATGCCATCGCACTAAATCCCAATAACGATTCCAGTTGTCAAACATTAATTCACAGCGTCTTGCACGACGTATTTCCCATATCAGGTCACTTACGTTATGATTATTGGCAGGATCCGTAAATCCCGGATTTATATTTAAGTCAGGAAGTCCTGCTCGGGCATTCAACAGATTGATTGTTTTGTTGAGGTCTTCTTGCGTAATAGTACCTAATTCGGCTTTAGCTTCGGCATAATTAAGATATACAACCGATAACCAGAATATAGGTGCGCATGTGTAATTGGTTGCAGCTTGGTTTCGGTAATTGAGAGGTATTGCTGTATTGTCATATTTTCTACAACCGTAACCTGTTGTTGATGTCATTTGCATACCGTCGGGAGTTCGCGACCATGTACTACCTTTAAAATATACTACGCTATCAATGGTTTCACTTAATCGCTTGTCACGTACTACAAGTTGTTTACTTATAATAATGTTATATTGTTTTGTGTATTCATTATAGTCCACATATCCGGTATCATCGGTATTAAAAGAGGTGAGAGCACGAGGCTTTCCGTCAAGAAACAGATAAGCATCAAATGCGTCTTTTGTCATTCCACTTATGGCTGTTGACGAACAGGTGTAGTCAATGAGTGAATGACTTAGAATACCTTGTTTATATTGTTTGTAAAAAATCATTTCAGGATTGTTTGCCAATTCAATTGAGTTATAGTTTGCTTGATAACTGTCGTTTAAATGATAACTTTGTGATAAAAGATTATCACATGCTTCAATACAAGCGTTGAGATATTTCTTAGCTCCTATATTATCGGATGAAATACCATTATCTTTTTCTGTACGATACTTACGGTATGTTCCTTCCCATAAACAAATATCGGCTTTCATTGCATTTGCCATGTTTCGGCTCCATGTTATTTTTGAAGACGATATAGGCATATTTGCTGTGGCATAATTCAAGTCATCCAGAACATAATCCATTATAATATCTCTATTGATACGTTCTCCATAAAGTATATCACTATCATTAATACTTAGAGGTTTCTCAATCCATTGTAAATCACCGTAGTATCTTACTAAATTATAGTATTCCCATGCTCTCATGAGTTTTGCTATGGATAAAAATTTAGTCTTATCGTTATCGGGAAGAGTTGATTTTTCAACATTTTCTATTATAAGATTGGCTAGGCGTATTTCTTCCCATCCGTTGTTCCATATATTACTGTTTGCCGGAATAGAGGTATATTCCCATTCCTTGAATGGATTACCTATTTGGTCGTCACTGATTGTCTTGAAATAAAACAGACCGTATCCTCCATTATTCCCATAGGCAGTAAACTCATTATAAAATGAGTTTGTGAGTCCCTCAACATCGCTTGCATTATTCCAAAATGTGGGGTCGTTTTCAAAGCGGTCAAGAGGTGATTTATCCAGCATATCATTGCAACCGGTTGAACCTAAACTTATTAATGCAATGAGTAAAAAGCTGCAAATATTTATTTTTATTGTTTTCATAAAATTGTTTTTTATTAGAAAGTAGTTTGTAATCCGAATGAAATGGTTCTTGTCATAGGGGCAACGCGTCCCCAAGTACCGTTTGCAAGGTCACTTGCACCTTCCGAAGTATTTATTTCGGGATCGATAGGGTATTTGCTTCTTTTAATAATATTGCAAATGTTGTTTGCACTGAAATATATTCTAACCTTTGAAAGATATGCTTTTTGTACCCATTCGGTAGGGAGTGTATATCCTATTGTGAGATTTTTGAATCGCAAATAAGCCATATTTACCAAATAACGTGTTTGAGGGTAGAAATTATGATTACCACGTTGTAGAACCGAAATTGTACCATAATCGGAATTACCGGGATACATGCGGGGATAATCATTTTGTTGACTTATATAATAGGTGTTGTTTTCATAATCATAGTAGTTATAGTTTGTTTGATTATTGTATATAGCGTCGGCTCCGCGCATAAAAGGCATAACAAATGCCGATTGTGTCCATTGCGACCTTTTCCCCACACCTTGAAAAAAGCAATCTATGTCAAATCCCCTCCATGCAGTACCCAAATGAAAGCTATACTCATACCTTGGAAGAAAATTTCCTATCACTTTAAGGTCTCCATGATTTTCGGCTGTGCCTTTTCCGCCATCTATCACACCATCGCCGTTTAAATCTTTAAATTTTATATCGCCGGGTCCGTAGTGAAAGTCCCCTTGTTCAAGATTTTTTTGCGAAGCTATTCCATTTTTATAGGTACCGTCGGCATTAAAGTCGTTTTCGGTAAAATAACGTTCTGTTTCAAATCCCCAAATATCACCATAGTTCATTCCGCTATAATAAGAGTTGAGCAACCGTGAATCATCATTCCATTTTGTAACTTTTGTGGTGGCGTCACTTAGGTTGAAGGTTGCGTATGAGTCCCATTCGCCGAATTTGTGTCGTAGAGTGAGACTTAATTCCCATCCGCGTGTGCGTAATGAACCGGAATTAGTGTAAGGTGCTTCTGTTCCGAGTGTTCCGGGCATAGCTTGTCCGGGTGCCAGCATATCGCGAGTGGTGCGTTGATACCAATCGAATGTGATGGCTATTTTGTCATTAAGCATACCTAAATCCAATCCTAAGTCAAATGTTTGAATACGTTCCCATCCTAAATCGGGGTCAACGTATGTAGGCATTCCAAGTGCCGCCACTTTATTGCCGTCAGCGTCCAGCCAGTAGGTACTACCGGGAGATATAGGCATGATGGTTGATAGGAACATGTAATTACCAACGGCTTGGTTTCCTATTTCACCGTATGATAGGCGTAATTTTCCATTGTTAATTAATGTGTTCTTGATTTTTTCGAAGTACCCTTCTTCACTGAAACGATAACCTATTGAAGCCGAAGGGAAAAATGCCCAATGGTCATTTTTAGGGAAACGTGAAGAACCATCATAACGTCCGTTTAATTCGAGCAACCAAATTCCACGCCAATCGTAATTAATACGACCAAAATAACCTGCTGCACTCCAATGTGAAGCGCTGCTATTGGTGGTTTGAGTACCGTAAGTAAGATTTATTTGAGGGTATTCGGTAGAATAAAGATTGGTGCGTTTTGCCCAGAAATATTTATACTGTTCGCTTTCGCCATTTGCTCCCAACATCACATTCAAGTGATGATCATTGTTGAAAGTGTGCTCATAATTACCAAATACATTAAGAGTCCATTTCGAATCTCGGGTACTTGATTCATACATATATGTACCTGTTCCGTTGTTCACAGTTGTCGGTGAGGATAGATTACCGCCCCAAGTATTGTAAAATGTCACCGGGAATCCCGGTTCGGAATAGTTCCTGTTGGTTATGTCATAGGTGTAGTCGGCATTAAGTGTTATGTCTTGGGTGATTTTAGCCTTGATATAGGCTGAAATCTTGGTGAAGGTGGTTTTGTCTTCGGTTGTGGCAGCTTGCTTGAGATATGCTATATCATTTCGGGAATCAATGCCGTTGATTGTTCCGTAAGGACCAAAAAAAGATCCCCAACGCCATAAGTAGGTGTAAGTTGAACGGAGAGTGTTCGGTTGATTAGAATTTTTATCGCTGTAATTGACACGAATTCCGGATTGTAACCATTTGGTTATGTCATAGTTGACATTTGTTGAAATTGTGTATCGTTTTAGTTTGTCGGTATTGAATTTAAGTACACCTTCTTTGTCGTTATAGCCGAAACTTACGTAATAATTTGCCTTTTCGCTAGAGCCTTGAACTGAAATATTGTGACTCATGGATGGAGTCCATTGTTTAAACATAATATTTCGTACATCCCAGTCGGCATAATACATGGCTCCGGTTCCATCGGCATTAACAAAATAGTCACCTACATCCTCCATGCTTTGGAATAGACGCATTTCACGATATTTGGCTTTTTTACCGTTATTTTGTTTTTTCCATGCTTCTGCGTATGGCAACATGGTGTCGAGATACATACCGAAAAGCTCGTTTTCAAGTCCTGCTCGTCTGTTAGCCTGTGATAATGCACGTATTTGCGACGGCACGTCAGGATAGTTTGGTAGATAAATAGGATTGTCCCATGCAAAATTATTGGAATAATTCACGGTAATTCGGTCTACTTTTTTTGCCGATTTTGTGGTGATAAGAATCACGCCGAAAGCCGCACGTGCTCCGTAAATCGAAGATGAAGCGGCATCCTTCAACACTGAAATGCTTTGAATATCCTGTGTATTGAGAAAAGAAATATCTTCCATAGGAACACCATCCACAAGGATATAAGGAGCACTTTGGGCATTATTGCTTAGTGTGCCTATTCCGCGTATCGAGAGTGTCGGTTCGCTGTTGATACCGCCTTGCGCGTTTACGACCGACAGTCCCGGAACTGTTCCTTGAAGAGCTTTGCTTACATCCTGTTGAGGGCGTCCTTCAAGGTTCTTGCTCACATCTACGGTGGTTACGGCTCCCGTTAGATTTACTTTTTTCTGTTGTCCGTACCCCACAACAACAATTTCATCAAGAGCTGTTGCATTTTCTTTCATTGTTATGGTAAGGTCGGAACCTGCTTTTACTTCTTGCGTGGTGTAACCTATGTAAGAAATACGTAAAGTGGCTTGGGGTGCGGTTTTTAAAGAGAAATTACCATCGACATCGGTGTGTGTGCCTCTGGTGGTTCCAAGTTCCAATACCGATGCACCTATAATGGGATCCCCTTGTTCGTCGATAACCTTACCCGAAGAGGTGATTAGTGTTTCCGGTGGTTGGGTGGATTGTGCATTTGCTTTGAATGTGTTGCACAAACATAGGATAAATACCGACAGAATGATTTCTCGCAATCCTGTGGTATATTTCAGTGGGGAAGGGTGTGTTTTGTTTTCCATATATTCACAGAGCTTTTAGAATTTCCACAGATATAACATTTTCCGTCCCAATAAGTTTTATCCACATCCATGTGTAATGATAGCCGTGTGACAAAACACCTTGAATATCATTTTTTTTACCCACAAAAAATAATAAAAAACTTGCACAATTAAAGAAAAAGTAGTAACTTTATACTTGTTAATCAGAGGGTTAATAAAGACAATAAGTCTTAGTTTTCAATTAAAATAAAAAACAGTTCACAAAAAGAACGCCCATTTGCTAAATATTTTCTATCTTTGCATTGTTACCATGTGTAACATAACATATTAGGAAGACGTTTAGCTTATTCTGCTTAGAAAATCTGGACAATTTTCATGACAGTAGGAATATAGGGCGTTC